>JBGTAO010000595.1:0-6855 GCA_041749835.1 Gemmata sp.
GTGGAAATTGCATCGCGAACAGGCGCGATTGTCACAGTCCGAGAGGCTCCCTGGGGGCAAGTGTTTGCGCCAGAACAAGTGCGTGAGGCTGTGCAAGCGGTTCGGCCCAAGGTGGTAGGTATCGTGCAAGCGGAAACCTCCACGGGTGCCCGTCAGGATGTTTCGCAATTGGGGAAGATATGTCATGAGTTCGGGGCGCTTCTCGTCACCGATTGTGTCACTTCGCTCGGCTGCATCCCTGTGAAACTCGATGATTGGGAAGTTGATGCCGCGTTCAGTTGCTCCCAGAAGGGCTTGAGTTGCCCGCCCGGGCTAGCTCCCGTCAGCTTCAGTGTTCAGGCTGTCGAAACCGTGAAGGCACGCAAGTCGAAGGTTCAAAGTTGGTATCTGGATCTGAGCCTGATTATGAGTTACTGGGGTGGCGACCGGGCTTATCACCACACTGCGCCCATTACGATGATCTATGCGTTGCGAGAAGGGCTTCGGCTGGTTCTCGAAGAAGGGCTCGAAGTCCGATTTGCCCGCCATGAACACAATCATCAGGCGTTGAAGGCCGGCTTGGAGGCACTCGGCCTTCGCTACCTCGCTTCCGAGGGTCATCAGTTGCCACAGTTGAACGCGGTCCGGTTGCCGGAGGGAGTGGACGACCTCGCCGGGCGCAAGCGACTGCTGACGGAATTCGGGATCGAAGTGGGTGGTGGGCTTGGGGAATTCAAAGGCAAAGCCTGGCGAATCGGGCTGATGGGCTACAACAGTCGCCCGAATTGCGTTTTCCAGGTCCTCGCAGCGCTGGAGCAAGTTCTGCTTGGGGCTGGGGTCCCGGTGGCACGCGGGAGTGGTGTCGCTGCCGCCGGAGATGTCTACGCCAGAAACTGATCCACTGTCGTGGTGCTGGAGAAAACTTCTTCAATAGTCCACGTTCGCAAGCGAAACAAAGCGTATGCTAGCGCTGTGACGGCTTGACGCACAACCACGGCACCACCCACCCGAATCCTGAGGACACTTGGCTATGTTTGAACGAATCTCGCGAGGGTATCACCTCGCCCGCAGTTCGTGGGGGGTGTTGCTCCAAGATAAGCATCTCCTTTGGTTCCCGTTTGTCAGTGGCCTGTTGATGCTCCTGGTCATCGCGAGTTTTGCAATCCCCATTGCGACCCTCGTCGATCCTCAGCAGTTCCAGCAGCAAACCGAGAATAACGACGGGAAGCCGCCCGTTTGGGTCTACCCGGTCGCCTTCGCGTTCTACTTCTGTAGCTACTTTGTGATCATCTTCTGCAACTCGGCATTGGTGGGTTGTGCCCTCATCCGCTTCAATGGCGGTGAACCGAGTGTCCGTGATGGGTTCCGAATTGCTTTTGCGCGACTTCCGCAAATTTTCACATGGGCTCTGGTCTCAGCCACGGTGGGGATGGCATTGAAAGCGCTGGAAGGTGCCAACGAAAAGGTGGGAATCTGGGTCTCCCGCATTTTGGGTGCGGCCTGGTCCATCATGACTTACTTCGTGGTCCCGGTTCTGGTGGTTGAGAAAGTGGGACCAATTGAAGCTGTGAGTCGTTCGGTTGCCATTCTGCGGAAGTCGTGGGGCGAGGCAGCCGTGGGGAATCTGGGCCTGGGCTTGTTCATGTTCTTGCTCTTCATCCCGGTGATTTTGTTGTTCGTTGGGGCCGGCCTGGCGTTCAACGCCGGCATCGCTCCGGTGGGTATTGCCCTGGTGGTTGCGGGTGTGGTTGCGTTCTTGCTGCACGCCGCAGTCAGTACGGCTTTGAACACGATCTTGTTGGCCGCGCTGTACAAGTATGCCGCGGATCAGCAAGTCGCGCCGGGGTTCGACCGCCAAGCGTTCGAGGGGGCATTCAGCCGAAGCCCCGCCTGAGCGGAGAGCGGTTACTGAGAAATGTCGAAACCCGTTGCGGGAGTTGTCACACGGGGTGTGGCGCTCCCGCAGCCTCGTTAGTAGCGGGTTTCTAGCCCAATGATCAAGCCTTGTGCCCAGAAGTCCGACCGCGTGAGGGGTGCCAACGGCCGATCAGGCCCCGTTAAACTCCCGGCCGGGTTGAGAGTGGGGATCAGAGCGCTGTTCAAGGTGCGATCGACCTGATCACCCGGGCGAACGGCACTACTGAGGTACAGGAAGTTGTACCCCACGTAAAATCTCCCCGACTCACTGAGCTTGATTCCGACTTTAAAGGTGCCTTCGGGGACCACGGCAAAGTTACTTTGGCTATACCGACCGATGTTCGTGGAGAGCGCGTACACGCCTCCTTGATACTGGGCAAGTGAAAGTGCTCCACCGGGCAGTTGCGTGTAATGGTTCGTTGCCCCTTCGATCTTGACGACCTGACTGACTCGGCCCAGTGCGACCTTTCCGCTCACTTCACAGTAGACAATGCCATGCGAGAGATCGGCCTGTAAGCCCAGTTGCCCACCATTGAACTGGTTGTGCCCATCAAACTGATCGTAGATCGGCCCGAAGGTATTCCCCGAATAGCGCATTTGCTCGATGGTGAGCCCTTCATTGACCTGGAGGTAGCGATAACCCACCAGCCCATTCAGCTTCAGATGTTGCCCGTTGATCAAATTGGCAACACCATTCGCTTCGACACCCTGCATCCGTGTTGTGGTTGTGAGGTAAACTGAACCTGTCGAAGTGCCCGGTGCAACCAGTGAAAAGACGGCATTCTCTCCGGTCGCAGCATCGACATACGGCAACCCAATCGCACGAACCCGCGAATTAGGTTGATCGGCGATAATCACGGAATTCGAGCGTGAACCCAGGAAGAAGTACGTGACCTCGAAGCCAATTGTCTGTTCCGTGTTCATGGCTCGCCCAATCGTGAACCGGCCACCAGCAATTTCCTGGTTGGAGAGGGCTCGGCCGCCCACCAGTAAAGTGGTGCCGGGAACGTCGAGAATGGGCGGCTGACCCGAACGGGTTGCCGTGACCAATGGCGGAAGTGGCGCGGCTTTTGGCCACCAGAGCAACAACGAGAAATCGTTCCATGCCGGCCCCAGCGGGCCACGCGGTGGCTTTTGCGGTTGTTCCAACTCTTCGACCCGTTCCACCGGATTGGGCTGTTCGATTGGAATCGGCGGGACCGGTTGACTGGGCGAAGTCGGGAGTGGCACAGGCCCCGGCTCGACGGGTGTCAACGGTCGGGATACGTCCGTACCAGGCAGAAAGAGCGGCCCCTCTGGTGGTGCAATTGCTGGGAGAGAGGGCAATGGGGGCGTCTGGGCAATTGTGACCATGGTTGACACCATGAGCGTCACGATCGCGATGGGCATCGCACGCATCCGAACCCTCCTGGAAAAACGAATTCATCTCTCGTATGCCCAGGAATCTTCGTGCTGTCCAGATGAAGCTGTTCCTCCGTAAAATCTCATCATGAACACTCCACACCGCCCGGGCGATCTCCCCTTCCCCGGGTACCCGATTTCGCGCCCGCGTCGCCTGCGCCACAACCCGCTTGTCCGGGAGTTGGTCCGAGAAACCCAGCTCTCACCGCGCGATCTGATCTTGCCGCTCTTTGTCCGCCCGGGAAAGGGTGTCCGGCAGGAAATCCGTTCCATGCCGGGCAACTACCAATTGAGCCCGGACACCCTGATGGAAGAGATCGGCGCGGCACACGCTTTGGGAATCACGGCATTCATGTTCTTTGGGATTCCCGAGTACAAGGATGCCACAGGTTCCAGCGCCCTTCTGGAGGAAGGCATTGTCCAACAGGCGCTGCGGCTGACCCGCAAGACGTTTGGCCAGGGCGTGTTGTTGATCCCAGATGAATGTTTCTGCGAGTACACCGATCATGGCCATTGTGGCATCTTGCACGATCGCCACGGTATTCCCGATGTCGATAATGATGCCACGCTCCAGATCTTGGCCGAGCAGTGCATCAGCCATGCGAAAGCGGGTGCCGATGTGATTGCACCCAGCGGAATGATGGACGGCATGGTCGGTGCGATCCGCCAGGGTTTGGACGCTGCGGGGTACAGCGAAATCCCCATTCTTAGCTATGCAGCCAAGTATGCGAGCGGCTTCTATGGCCCCTTCCGCGATGCCGCGGAAAGCCCGCCGCAATTTGGCGACCGAAATACGTACCAAATGGACCCCGCCAACAGCGATGAAGCGCTCAAGGAAGTCGCCCTCGACCTGGCAGAGGGGGCGGACATGATCATGGTCAAACCGGCGCTGTCGTACCTGGATATCATTCGGCGCGTGAAGGACCACTTTGGCGTTCCCGTTGCCGCTTACAACGTGAGCGGCGAATTTGCGATGGTGAAAGCCGCAGCGGCCAACGGTTGGATCGACGAGCGCCGGGTGACACTGGAGATTTTGACCAGTATCCGCCGCGCCGGTGCCGACATGATTCTGACCTATCACGCGCGCGATGTGGCCAAGTGGTTACGCTAACACCTCAATTCGTGTTGCAGATACCGCCGACCGAGTGTATTGCCCCACGAACCTAAACAAAGGCAAGAAACGGTAGATCATTGACCTGCGCCCCACCCGACCCTCAGCGGGAATGGACTCTCATGCGTACCGTGCTGGCCGCACTTCTGCTCGTGATGCAGGCATTGCTTGTGGGATGCCACCATGGTCCCCGGTATGTCTGGGACCGCACATTCGAGGAACGGCGCGTGGTCGAATTCGAGAACACCGAGGCTGCCAAATCTTACGCTGCGGCTCGCAAGCACGACCACGAACACGACGGAACGACGAATTTCTTACTCGCAAGCCTCTTGAAAAAGCCTTACGTGATCCCATCTGATGCCGGCCGCCACAACGACGCCGTTCAGCGGTGCGATACGAATCGGGATGGTGTGATCTCTTACGCTGAAGCCTGGTATTACTGGAACTTGGTTTGCGGAAAGTGACTCGCCCGAACCACGCCAGTGCGGCGGGTGTCTTCCGGCCATGAGTACATCATTGGTTGAACTTGATGGTTCGGAAGGTGAGGGCGGTGGGCAAATCCTCCGCTCGGCGCTAGCGCTTTCGTTGTTGACCCAACGCCCCTTCAAGATCAGTAACATTCGCGCCAACCGTGCCCGCCCCGGGTTGCAAGCCCAGCATCTGATGTGCGTGCGGGCTGCCGGCACAATTAGCCACGCGACCTATAAAGGGGCCGCGATTGGTTCGAGCGTGTTGTACTTCGAGCCAGGGCCAATCCAAGCCGGCAAGTACACGTTTAGCATTGGCTCGGCGGGGTCCACGGCACTGGTGCTCCACACGGTTTATTTGCCGCTGGCACTGCGTGGGAAACACGACAGTGAAGTGGTTATCACGGGAGGCACCCACAACCCCAACGCCTCGTGTTATCACTTTCTGGAAACCACCTGGGCCGCCTATTTGAAGCGCATGGGCATCGAACTCGACCTGGAGATGATCCGCCCGGGGTTTTATCCGCGTGGTGGCGGCGAGATCCGGGCGAAGATCCACCCCTGTTCGGTGGTGCAACCGCTCGTACTGACTTCGTGCCCAGAGTTGACCACTGCGGGTGGCTTCAGTGCCTACGCGGGGTTGCCCGAATCCGTCGGTCGGCGACAGGCCAAGCGGCTGAATGCACGCCTCAAGGCCGAGCGACTCGAACCGCACATTCCCCTCGAAGAGTGGAACGCCGCAAACCCCTGCACCGTTGCCGCAGTGATCTACCGGCAAACGCCAGTTCCGACCACGTTCTTCGGGCTTGGTGAACGCGGCAAACCGGCAGAATCGGTTGCCGATGATGCCGCCGACGAGGCCTTGCGGTTTCGGAAAGCGGGTTGCCCGGTCGATCCCCATTCCGCGGATCAGCTCATACTCCCACTGGCCTTTTGCACATCACAGAGCGAATACCGCACTTCAGAAATCTCGGCACATCTGACGACCAACATTGCAACCGTGACCATGTTTGTGGAACGTAACGTGAGGATTACTGAAGAACTCCCGCAAGGTGGCACTGTGCTCCTGCAGGCAGTGGTATAATGCGGCATAAATGTTAGGGAGCCAACTCACGTAATGACCGCGACAAGTAACCCGATCATGACCATGCAAATTGCCCAGGTGATTCCGTGTACCGAGGCAGAAGGCCCGGGAAAGCGATTCGCTGTCTGGTTTCAGGGTTGCCCGCTGCGTTGCCCCGGGTGCTGCAATCCGGAATTCCTCTCGTTCAAAGGTGGGACCCCGAAGTCTCTTCCAGAAATGTCGGATTGGATTGCACGAACGCGGGAAGAAACGGGAATCGAAGGGATCACGCTTTTAGGAGGCGAGCCGTTTTCGCATGCGTCCGCCGGAGTTGCCTTGGCACGTGTTGCTTTGGCTCACGGATTATCGACGATGGTATTCAGTGGGCATACCCTGAGCGAACTCCGAACTCGTAGCGAACTCGCGGTTGCGGAACTCCTCGCTCTCACCGATATCCTTGTGGACGGACCGTATGATCGGGACAACCCCGACAACACACGCCGCTGGGTAGGCTCGACGAATCAAGGAATCCACTTCCTCACGGAGCGGTATTCGCTCGATGAGCAGTGGCAGCAGAAGAACACGTTGGAGATCCGGATGGTTGGTGGGGAGATCACCGTGAATGGTTTTCCCGCCCGAGATGCGATAGGCTTGTGGAAAGGCTGGAAGCGCAAGAAACCGCTTCCCATGACAACTGTGCCCCAGACTCCAGGTACGTCCTCGAAATGACACGCACCGCGGTACCGCCTTCTCGATCACCGGAACCGGACGGTCCGCGGCAGGTCTCGAAGTTCGAGTTCAACCTGCTTCGCATCCTTCGCTTCCTCGTGGGTTACTTCCCATCGGATCAGGGAATGCAATTGGTCCGTGCGTCGCTTGTCCGCCCCGAGTGCCTGAGCGAGAGTGCCGTCGAGGTC
>JBGTAO010000596.1:0-10681 GCA_041749835.1 Gemmata sp.
CGCGGCGGTCGTCAAAGTCGATTGGCAGTTCACCACCGCCAATGCCCGCGTGAAGCTTAAGAAACTCTACCCTACGATTGAGCTGCAATAGACCACTAGCCGCGAGGTTGACTTCAACGCACACGACTACGTTACGAAGCCCGGGTGTTCGACCGGGCTTTTGCCATTTCCAGCCGTTTCACGATCAAGGCAGCGCAGTAACCCGCTTTGAATCCCGCATCGATGTTCACTACGCATACACCTGACGAGCAACTGTTCAGCATCGTCAGGAGTGCCGCAACACCTCCAAATGCTGCTCCATAACCTGTACTGGTTGGGCAAGCAATAACCGGGCAACTCACCAGCCCACCGACGACGCTCGGTAAAGCCCCATCCATCCCCGCGACGACGATGACCACGTCTGCCGCGTTTAGGGTGTCGCGTTGTCGCAAGACCCGGTGAATCCCGGCGACCCCGACATCGACAATCAGGTCGGCCTGAGCGCCCATCACTCGTGCCGTTACAAGGGCTTCGCGAGCTACGGGAAGATCGCTGGTCCCAGCGGTGACAACGTAGACTGATCCGCACGGGGTTGACGGTGATCCCGCACGCGGCAACCAGAACGTGCGTGCAACTCGATCCTGTTCTGCATGGGGAAAGTGCAGCACCAACTGATCGGCCAACCCACTGTTCACCCGGGTCGCGAAGCAATCCTGCCCAACAGCCTGGAGCTTCTGGATCGCCCCAATCACCCACTCATCCGCTTTTCCCTCGGCCAATATCACCTCGGGGAAGCCACACCGTTGCTGTCGCTCCAGATCGAGCGTCGCGTACCCCAGTTCCACGAGTGCCGGCTGAGCGAGTTGCACCGTTGCCTCCGCAACGGAGAGAGCCCCTTGCTGGACCCGGTGCAGCAGGCTCTGGAGTTCACTTGTGGTCATGAATCGCCTCAGAAACTTGAAGAAAACTCGAGACCGATTGTCAGTTCACTCAATTTTATTACCCGATTGGTCGATACACCCGTTACAGATTGTCTTCCGTACTGCACGGGACGCGACTTTCGGGAGATCGGGATATGAACTTTGCCGCTGCCCTTGTCGCGGTTTCACTGGGTCAACCACCTGCACCGAACGTTGCAGTGGCCGATTATTACCCAATCAATTCCCGCACCATAAAGCTACCCATCAAATATGACAAAGATCGCAAAGCGATCCGGCAGGTGAAACTCCATGTGGCACGAAACGGTGAGAACACCTGGTACCAGGAAGCTGCCGTGCCACCCGACCGCGATTCGTTCACCTATGTTGCCAAAGAAGATGGCGTGTACTGGTTCCTGATGGTTGAGGAAGATCTGCAAGGCCGCAACATTCCGGCAGATCTCACTCGCCAGCCACCCGACCTCAAGGTGTTGGTCGATACACTCCCGCCGCGTGTTCAGTTCACCAACGTGAAACGCAGCGGCGAAGAAATCGTGATTGAGTGGTTCGTTGATGATAAGCACCCGGAAGAGAACAACACTCGCGTGCACTTCCGGCCGTCAGCATCGGATAGCTACTGGCAGGAAGTGACGTTGCCTGCTGGTTCAAAATCGGGAGTGCGATTCCCGGCGGGCACCACGAATCCGGTGATCGTTCGAGTGACTGCTTACGATGCCGCTGGTAACAAAACCGAAGCAACACGCGAACTCGGCGGACCAAACGCGGCGAATACCGAAGTCACCAGTTTGTCGGCTCCTGCGACTCCGCCTGTGGGAACAGGAATTGCTGTTGCGACAAACACGGTGATTCCACCGCAGGAGAATCTCGGCCAAGGGCCACTGGGGCCAATCCCACCAACGGCACCGCCGGTGAGCCCACCAACCCAACATCGGACAGTGGTCATGGATCCGGCTGGCGGCATGATGCCCGTGCAAAATGTGATCCAGAACCCGGCGGTACCACTTAGCCCGCAGATGGGAGTCGTCACCACACCACAACAAACACTACCGACTGTTGATGCTCACACGAATCTCGTGACAACGACAACCATGCCGGGCGGTCACATGGGCGGTCCTACACCCGTAGCGGTTTGGACCGGCCCCACAACACCCGCACCGCCCATGGTCGAAATGTCCCGGGTTCAGGTCATTAATTATCTGAACTTCGATCTGGGGTACGAACTCGAGTCGCGTGGCCCCTCAGGCATTAGCCGGCTCGATTTGTGGGTCACTCGTGATGAGGGTCGGACCTGGCTCAAGTGGAGCCAGCACGATGGGAAAGCCACCAATGTTCGGGTGAATCTCAATGTGCCGGCGAATCCTCAGCCGGAAGGCGCGTATGGCTTCAAGGTGGTTCCTGTCAGCGGAGCCGGGCTCAGCGAGAAAGAACCCACATCAGGTGATACACCGGACATGCGCGTTGTTGTCGACGTCACACCGCCGCTGTTGGATCTGTTCCCTCCCACGGGAGATCCCACAAGCCCAGATACTCTTGTGATTCAATGGAAAGCTCGGGACAATAACCTGGGTGAAGAGCCGATCACGATCGAATGGAGTGAAAAGCCCACTGGCCCCTGGCTACCTGTTGCAACTGCCGGAGATGTTGTGCAAGTCGCCACCGCGGTTCCCCAGGCTAAGCGACTGGCCAACACGGGGAACCACGCCTGGCGGGTTCCCACTGGCCTGCCGCCGCGAGTCTTTCTGCGGGTGACAGCACGAGATGCCGCGGGTAACACGAAAGAGCTCATCACTCGCGATCCCATCCTGGTCGATCTGGTGAAACCCCGGGCCAAAATCAGCGGGATTGTCGGGCCAGCAACCCCACCCCGTTGATGTGTCGTAAGAGATTCTGACACCAACAGAAAACTCGCGCCCGGGCAAATACGTTTCTTCGCTTGAACGTGTTTGTCTGGGCCGTTTTGTGAAGTAGATTTCGGCAACATCCACCACCGCGATAGTTCCTCTCCCCACTCGTGTTGCCGCCATGGTTGAGAAAGTTGCCGAAACTTGGATTACTTCCAACAAGAATCTGCTCGCGCATGTGAATCGAGCCGCATGCTTAGTTCATATCTACCCCAAAGGTACTTCGATGGGGTGCCGGTATACCTTGGGGGAACGATCGCTCTTGTTGGGGAGGGGAGATGATTGCGACATCCGGCTGAATGATCACTCGGTCTCGCGCAGACATGCCCGGATTGAGGCCACCCTGGATGGCTATATCGTTTCCGATCAACAGAGCACCAACGGAACATTTGTCAACGACCAGCAACTCGATACGGAAATGGTTCTGCAAGATGGTGATTACTTGAGGGTCGGCAACTGTATCTACCGCTACCTTGCTGGTGGCAACATCGAAGCCGAGTACCACGAAGAGATCTACCGGCTCACGATTCTGGACGGCCTGACACAACTCCACAATCAGCGGTACTTAACCGAGTTCCTCGATCGGGAACTGACACGCTCGCAGCGGCATAGCCGGCCGCTTTCTTTGCTCATGTTCGATGTCGACAAATTCAAAGGAATCAACGACACCTTTGGGCACCTCTGTGGCGACTTTGTGCTCCGGGAACTGGCCGACATTGTCCGATCGACTGTCCGGAAAGAAGATCTGTTCGCTCGTTACGGCGGCGAAGAATTTGTCGTGGTACTTGTGGAAACGCCTCGCGAGGAAGCCGGCCATGTCGCGGAGCGGATTCGAACACTTGTCGAGAACCACACTTTTCGATTTGAAGCGACACCCATTCACTTGACGATCAGCACCGGTGTTGCCGCAACCTCCGGTAACGCTGCCATGGCGATCACCGAGATGCTGCAACTTGCCGATGAGAAACTGTACGAGGCCAAACGTACGGGCCGGAATCGCGTCGTCTCCTAACAACCCGCACAGCATCAAGATGGTCACGGCTTAAAGAACTGGCGATAAGAGTCGCGACGCATTCTCGGCAAGTCGCGCGATCGGTGGTCGCTGCGCGTAAACGGTGGGATCAATTCGTACGGATACTTCGAGATCTTTCAGGAACGCCTCTTCCAGTTCCGCGACCAACCCTTGATCGAATAACTGGCAATTCACTTCGAAGTTGAGCAACAAACTCCGGTTATCGAAGTTCGCGGTTCCCACCGATGCCCATTCCCCATCCACGAGCATGAGCTTGGAATGCATCATGCCCGGCGAATACTGATAGACTTTGACCCCCGCGGCGAGCAGATCACTCCAGTAATACCGTGCCGCCAAGTACGCGGTCCATTTATCCGGATGAAACAGGCCCAGGAACCGCACATCCACACCGGACCGAGCAGCAAAACAGAGGGCATCACGAAGACCCGCATCGGGCACGCAGTATGGGCTGGCAATCCAAACGCGCCCGCGAGCATTCACGATCGCTGCGAAGTAGGTTTCACGGATGGACTTGTATTCCGCATCGGGGCCGGACCGCAACACCTGCACACGTGAACCCCCCGGTATCGCTTCGATTCTCGGAAAGTAAGACCGCCCCTCGAGTCGCTCGTCGCTTGCAAAGTACCAATCCTCCACAAACACCTGTTGAATCCATTCCGTTCCGGGCCCCTTGAGTCGCAAGAAGGTATCGCGCCATGGACCAAACCGCGCGTGCAGCCCGAGATACTCATCTCCAATGTTCAACCCACCTGTGAAACTGATTTGGCCATCAACGATCAGGATCTTGCGGTGGTTCCGAAGATTGACTCGAAAGCGGTAAAGCGGATTCAAGATCGGTAAAAATGCGGCAACCTTGCCTCCTGTTTGCCGCAACTGGTTCAACAACCGTGAGGCCAGGTTGTACGAACCGACAGAATCGTAAAGAAATCGAACCTCGACACCACGACTCGCGCATTCACAGAGCGCATCAATAAACCGTTGCCCGGAGGAATCGCTCCGGAAGATAAAGAACTGGATATGTACATGATGTTGGGAGGCCCGAATCGCCTCCAGCATGGCCTCATAAGCGGGATGGCCATCGTGATAGAGCGTCACGCGGTTACCAGCCGTGACCGGGAATCCATTCTCCTGAAAGCCCAAACTCGCCAGCTTTTTCCAGTTATCGGGTACGTCCACTGCAGACCGACCGCGTAACGGGTTCTCCCGATTCCGAAGCACTTTCCGGTGCCGCCGACGGCGTGCCATCGGTCGCGTTATGGATTGCCAACCGAACAGCACGAACAGCAGCGGACCGAGTATCGGCAACAGTAGGACTGTCAAACTCCAGGCAATCGCCGACATCGTCTCGCGCTTGGTATGCAACACCCAGACCAGCGTTGCCACGGTGATGAGAACCTCCAAGAGTATCAACAAACCCAGGATGTCTGGCCAGTTATCCCGGAACAGCGGCGATTGAAACATGTGAGCCTCACCAAAGTGGCTGGCAGTTGCGCTGTCTATGCATTACAAGCCGAACCACGATAATGACCAGACCAGCAGCCCGAGACTCTTCGAGGAATTCCCGTGAAGCGTGTGGTTTTCGATCGGACCGGCCCGCCCGCCGAGGTGCTCCGCCTGGAAGACGATGTTCCCGCACCCCGTCCCGCTCGTGGGGAAGTGCTTGTGCGGATGCTGGCCAGTCCGATCAATCCGTCGGATCTCATGTACATCGCAGGGGCCTATGGCCTGACCCCTCGCCTACCAGCCACACCAGGTTTCGAAGGAGTCGGAATTGTCGAGGCCACGGGTGGCGGGTTACTCGGTTGGTTACGCAAAGGGAAGCGTGTCGCTGTCATCAACGATCGCATTGGCAACTGGGCGGAATACACGGTGACCAAGGCCCGGCAAGTAATCCCGGTGCCCGATGATCTCAGCGACGAACAGGCAGGCACGTTTTTTGTGAACCCGGCGACCGCGCTTGTCATGACTCGAAACGTGTTGAAGCTCCCGCGCGGGAGTTGGCTCCTCCAATCGGCTGCAGGTGGTGAACTCGGCAAAATGGTGATTCGGTTGGGAAAGCGCGATGGCTTCCGAACCCTGAATGTCGTCCGTCGGCGTGAGCAAGTTGCCGAACTCAAGCAACTCGGCGCAGACGCTGTAATCGTCGAATCTGAAGGGCCATTACTCGAGCAAGTCGCCCGTGTTGCTCCGGAAGGGGTCCGCTACGCCATCGACCCCGTTGGAGGTGCAACCGGGACGGGTTTGATTGCTTCGCTCACCCTGGGTGGGCGTTGCTTGCTTTACGGTTCGCTCTCCGATGAACCGGTCTCACTTCATCCGAGGCAGGCAATCGGTGCAGGTGTGAGTGTCGAAGGATTCTGGTTGGCATCGTGGGCCAAGCGGCAGAGTATCCGCACAATGTTGAAGCTGTTTCGACAGGTTCGTTCCCTGATGCGTGACGGTGTATTGCAATCGAGTTTCGCCGCAACTTATCCGCTGGAAGATGTGAACCGTGCAGTTGAGCACGCAGCTCGCCCCGGAAAAGGTGGCAAGATCCTGCTACGAATCGGAACTCGCTGACGTGTTCAGGTGATGAAGCGGGAATGTGAATCCTGAGTGGTGGCTCGCCTTGGGAAGCCCCCACTGCTACCATCACCAACACGTCGGTTCCCTCCCCTCTGGTACTTCGTTGAGATCTCCTCATGCGTTATTTGCTTGGACTCACCGCGATGGTCACTGTGCTGGCTAGCATTTCAGCGGACGATCACAAACCGTTCAACGGGAAAGATCTGACTGGCTGGAAAGTCAAAGATGAGAAGAAAAGCCAATGGAAGGTCTTTCAAGGTGGTGCTCCGACTCTCGATGAGTTGAACCCCGCGAAGTTCGCAACGACGAGCACGTCCACCAATGCCCGCGATAAGAGTACCCTGGTGAACAGTCTAAGTGGTGGCTGCGACATCTTCACCGAAGAGAAATTTGGCGATTGCACTGTGGAACTCGAGTTCATGGTTCCCAAAGGGTCGAACTCGGGAATTTACCTGATGGGTGAGTACGAAGTTCAAGTATTGGACAGTTTCGGCAAGCCCGCAGAAAAGCTCGGCCAGGGCGATCTCGGCGCGTTGTATAGCGCTGCTGCACCCAAGACGAATGCGGCCAAGAAACCCGGTGAATGGCAAAAGTTCGTGATCGAATTCCAGGCTCCAAAATTCGAAGGGGACAATAAGGTTGCGAACGCCAAGTTCGTCAAGGTCACACTTAACGACGTGGTGCTGCATGAGAACGTCGAGATGAAGAAACAAACGCCTGGAGGGCTGACCGGAAAGGAATCGACGACAGGGCCGTTGATGTTCCAGGGCGATCATGGTCCTGTCGCATTCCGGAACATCACGATTACACCGAAGAAGTAAAGCCAAATTGTGAGCGATTCCCAAACTGGTCGGCACCAACTTCAGGTTGTGTGTAACAATCCAATCGAGTGCCGACCCCTGCCGGAAATGCCCACGCACTCCCATAAGCGGGCACGGACACCCGACGTTCCCGCCTATACATTTCCAGAGAGTCGTGCTCCAGTCGCTGTCACGCCCCGAGACTGCCAATAATGAATGAAGCCGAGTACAAACCGGGCCTCGAGGATGTTCCAGCCGCGAAGTCTGCAGTCAGCTTTTTGGACGGCAAGAAGGCTCGACTGGAGTACCGGGGGATTCCCGTCGAAGCACTGGCCAAGGAAAGCTGTTTCGAGGAAGTGGCCTGGCTGCTGATCAAAGGGAACCTGCCTTCGCAGAAGGAACTGTCCGAGTTCGATCACGATCTCCGCCAGCGTCGAACCATTCACTTTCGGTTGAAAGATCTGATCAAGTGCATGCCCGCCGACGGTCATCCGATGGATGCGCTCCATGCCTGTGTTGCCGCACTGGGCATGTTTTATCCGTGCAATACCGTGACCGATCCAGCCAAGAACTGGGACGCTACTCTGCGATTGTTGGCGGCAATGCCCACACTGGTCGCAGCATTCGCGCGGACCCGGCGCGGTGAAGAGATCCTGGAACCGCGATGTGACCTCGATCTCGCCGGTAACTTCTACTACATGTTGTCGGGGAAAGAACCTTCGACCGCGGCCCGCAAAGTTCTGGATGCATGCTTGATCCTGCATGCCGAGCACACCATGAACGCGAGCACTTTCACGGCTCGTGTCACCGGTTCGACACTGGCAAACCCCTATGAGGTGATGGCCTCGGCCATTGGTTCCCTTTCTGGCCCATTGCATGGGGGCGCGAACGAGGAAGCTCTTCGCCAGTTTGAAGAAATCGGAAGTCCGGACAACGTGAAAGCCTGGCTGGAAAGCAAGCTGGAAAACAACCCGAAGTACAAAGTGATGGGCATCGGCCACCGGGTCTACAAGGTGAAGGATGCTCGGGCGACGGTGCTTCAAGAAATCGCTGAGCACCTGTTCGCCGAATCGAGCCGACCCAAGGCTTACGAAATCGCGCTCGAACTCGAACGTGTGTGCGCCGGCATTTACGGCCCCAAGGGGATTTATCCGAACGTCGATTTCTATTCGGGTGTCGTCTACCAGGCCTTAAATATCCCCACGGATGTCTTCACTCCGATCTTTGCAATTGCGCGAGTTGCCGGTTGGTTGGCTCACTGGCACGAACAACTCCAGGGGAACCGCATCTTCCGCCCCGAGCAAATCTATACCGGTAACATGGATGTAAAATATCTACCACTCGAACAACGACCTTGAGTATGATCGCGAGAAATGCTGCTGGCACGAATGAGTTCTACCCATGTCACGCGTCGGAGATTCCTTAGCGCAAATCGATTTTGCCCGCCAATACACGCTGGCGCGGGTGGAGACGATCGACTTATCGGATTGGTTCACCATCCCAAGTGGTTGCGTCTCGCACCTGGCGTGGCAGGTGGGGCACATTGCCATGGCGAAGTACCGAATCTGTTTGGAACGCCTCCGCCCGCGAACCACGGAAGATGAGCAACTGATACCCGATGACTTCTTGAAAACCTTCGCGCGCGAGTCGGCACCGGACACTGTCATTGGCTTTAACGCTTCACAGATCCGCGCGATTTACGATTCGGTGCATGCACGTGTTCTGGCGGAATTGCCGGAGTGCCCGGAAACCGACCTGGATCTTGCGCCGTTGATTCCACATCCGTTATTCAAGACCCGCATGGCGGGCCTGGTCTACGCTCCACTCCATGAGATGATTCATTGCGGGCAAATCGCGATCATCCGACGGATGCTGGGCTACGATCCCGTTTGGTGATCGATTCGCCATGAGCGCGAAGTCGAGAGCACCGCTATCCCCAGGTCACCGAATTTCGTACTGTTTCCGGGTTAGCTCTCTGTGATGATTTTCCCGCTCAGAGTTTCTTCAATGCTCGATGCGAACTTGATCCGCGAACAAGCCGATGCTGTTAAAGCGAACTGCCGCAACCGCGGTGTTTCTGATTCTGCCGTGGATCGTGTGATTGCGCTCGATGCCAAGCGAAAAGAACTGGTGCAACAGCGCAGCGAAACGGCTGCCCGTAAGAACGAGATCAGCAAACAATTCGCCAAGGCGACACCGGAACAGCGGCTCGCACTCAAGGAGCAGTCGGGAGCACTCGACAAAGAAATCGGAACAATCGACGAGGGTTTGAAAGGCATCGAAGGCGAGTTGTTGCTGAATCTGTACCAGATACCCAACATGACCCACCCCGACGCGCCGGTCGGTTCCGATGCTGCGGCGAACAAAGTGGTTGCCAGGTTTGGCCAACCCCCATCGTTCGACTTTGCTCCCAAGGATCACGTGACGCTGTGCGAAACTCTCGATCTCGCGGACTTCGAAGCGGGAACCAAGGTCGCCGGTCAGAAGTTCTACTTTCTTAAGAACGAAGCTGCCCTGCTAGAAATTGCGTTGGTGCAGTACGCAATGCAAACCGCTGTCCAGCGTGGCTACACACCCGTCCTGACTCCGGACCTCGCCAAGGTGGAGATTTTGGAGGGCATCGGCTTTATGCCCCGCGATCCCAACCCCGAAACTCGCCAGGTGTACACCGTCGCCGATACCGATCTCTGCCTGATTGCAACAGCGGAAATTACGCTGGGTGGCATGCACCGCGATCGAATCTTCGAGGAAGCCGAACTCCCCAAACGCTACGTTGGCCTTTCTCATTGCTTCCGGACAGAAGCCGGTGCGGCCGGCCGCGACACTCGTGGGTTGTACCGTGTCCACCAGTTCACAAAAGTCGAGATGTTCGTGTTCTGCACACCCGAACAGAGTGAAGCCCTCCACCAGGAAATCCGTGAAATCGAGGAGGCGATCTTCCAGGGGCTTGGACTGGCCTTCCATGTCATTGATACCTGCACGGGTGATCTGGGTGGCCCGGCGTATCGCAAATACGATCTGGAAGCGTGGATGCCGGGCCGCGGCACGAATGGGGATTACGGCGAGATCACTAGCACCTCGAACTGCACCGACTACCAGGCTCGAAGATTGGGTGTGCGCTACAAGGGGAGAGGCTTCAAGGGGACTCGCTTTGTGCATACACTAAATGGCACGGCTGTGGCCTGTACTCGTGCATTGGTGGCGATCCTGGAGAACTACCAGCAAGCCGACGGGAGCATCGTGATCCCGGAAGTGTTGCGATCCTGGGTTGGGAAAGATCGAATCACCCCCCGTAAGTGATCCTGGCCCCTTCGTTTGCTACAGCTAGTCCATCACCGCACGAGTTCCTTCGGGTAAAGGAAGCTCAGTTTCTTCCGGGCGTCGGCCACCCGGAAGGTCCAGTTGATCTTCGCCTTGGCCTTGTTCCGGTCGGCCACCCAACGGGCTACCTCGTCCGTCAGTCGA
>JBGTAO010000597.1:0-2686 GCA_041749835.1 Gemmata sp.
CGGGTCATGACCACGCTGCTGGCCCCCATGGCCTTGGTGGCCACCTGATAGCCGATCGACTTGCCGGGGTCGTGCTCGATCGCGGTCATTTCAGTGTGCAGACTGCCCGTGAGAAACGATAGCTTGGGTTTGAGCTTCCAGACGGCCTTCTGGGTCGTCGCCTCGGAGATTTCGCTATCGGGCAAGCAGCGGACGAGGTACCCGGCGTCGCTGAGCTTGGCTGCGACCTCGGACAGTGGAAGTGTGAACGTCTTTTGGCCTTCGAACTGGATCATGTGCCCCTCGCGTTAAACCACGATATTATAGCCTGGGTGGTGGAGGTTGATTGTGCGTGATCGGGCTAACCCGGAAAATCGGAACTTCGAGCGAGTTCGTTCCCGGCTGTGGTCCTATCTTAAGTGTGGTGGACGAGTTTGTAAGTTGGCCTATTGGCTCAGTTGCACCATGGCACTTCCCGTTTCCACCACTTCCGTCTTGACCGGAAGTTGCCTTGCACGACATCGCGTGGGCACGCCCGCGTGATCCCCCTACCTCTTCGCTGGAGCCACGACTCGCGCATGAATCCGACTACCGATTCGCTCCCGATTGCTGCCGCACTGCTTCCCGTAGCCGATGCCAGCCCACAGGCAACCGAGCAACGCCGCGTTCGCCTGGGCATGGCCATCTCGGTCATCACGATTCATCTGGTCGCGCTGGTTGGCGGAATTGTGTTCTTCAGTTGGGCGGGTGTGCTGGCTGCGTTCATCCTCGCCGTCGTGGTGACCAATCTGGGAATCTCGGCGGGTTACCACCGATTGCTGGTTCACCGCGGGTATGTGACGCCCGGACCGATTCGCTATTTCCTGTCGCTGTGTGGGACGCTGGCGTTGCAAGGCGGACCGCTGAGTTGGTCGGCGACGCACCGCCTGCATCACCAGCATGCCGAGGATGAGAAAGATCCGCACTCGCCGCACTCGCCGAAATCGAGCTTTCTGTGGGGGCACATGATGTGGTTCTTTTACACCTACCCGACAGTCGAAGACAAGCAAGGACACTGGAAGCGTTACGTTCCCGATCTGTACAAGGAGCCCGCGCTACGCTTTATGGAGCGGTTCTTCATTCCGCTGAACGTCGCATTCGCGTTTATGCTCTTTGGGCTCGGCTACGCGATTGGTGGCTGGTACCTGGCGGCTTCGCTGGTGGTGTGGGGCTTCTTCGTGCGGATCGTCTTCGTCTGGCATGCCACGTGGTTCGTGAACTCGGCGGCGCACATGTGGGGCTACCGCAACTACAACACCCCGGACCAGAGCCGCAATAACTGGTGGGTGGCTCTGATCACCTCGGGCGAGGGTTGGCACAACAATCACCATGCCGACCCGCGTTCGGCTTCGCACGGGCACAAGTGGTGGGAGATCGATCCAACGTTCACATTCCTGCGGACGCTGGAGACCGTGGGATTGGTCAAGGAACTGGTGCGTCCCGAGGGGCGTAAGACCAACAATGCCCCCGTGACCGCTGAGCACGCGAGTGAACCCACTGTGTAGGTGCGAGCGATTGGCCCCAGCCAGGCGTTCGCAGCCCCACCCGCCTACCCGCTTAAGCCAAGATTTCTTTGACGACGGTCCCGGCAACATCGGTGAGGCGGAAGTCTCGCCCATTGAAGCGGTGTGTCAGTTTCTTGTGATCCATGCCCATCAGGTGCAGCACCGTGGCGTGGAAGTCGTTGATACTGACGCGATTCTCGACCGCCTTGAAGCCCATTTCGTCGGTCGCACCGTGGCTGACGCCGCCCTTCACGCCCCCGCCAGCCATCCAGTAGGTGATGGCGTGCGGGTTGTGATCGCGGCCCGCGTTGCCCTTCTGCACGATGGGTAAGCGGCCGAACTCGCCACCCCAGATCACGAGTGTGTCTTCGAGCATGCCACGGCGATCGAGGTCTTCCAGTAACCCCGCGATCGGCTGATCGGTTTCCAGAGCAAAGCCACTGTGGTTCTTGGCGATGTTGTTGTGCCCATCCCAACTCAGGTCGTTATCCATCCCGCCGCTGTAGATCTGCACGAAGCGCACGCCCCGTTCCACAAGCCGACGGGCGATCAGACATTGCTTGGCGAAGTGGGTCGATTTCGGATTATCGAGCCCGTAGAGCTTCTGGGTTTCGGCGGTCTCCTTGGACAGATCCAGCGCATCGGGTGCGGCCATTTGCATGCGGTAGGCGAGTTCGAACGACTCCACGCGGGCCGTCAGCTCCGCTTCGTCGGGCATCTTCTGGGCACCGAGCTTGTTGAGCCGGGCCAGCAGATCCAACTGATTTCGTTGCCCATCAGCGCTCAGGTCGGCGGGCCGCTTGAGGTTGTCGATGGGCTCGCCCTGGGGCTTGAAGGCCGTGCCCTGGTAGACCGTTGGCAAGAACCCGGCACCCCAGTTCAGCGAGTGCCCCTTGGGGATTCCGCGGCCCAGTGTGTCGTACATCACACAGAACGCGGGCAGGCTCTGCGATTCGGTCCCCAGGCCATACGTGACCCAACTTCCCACGCACGGAAAGCCCATGCGGGCCATGCCGGTGTTCATCTTGAAGAGCGCGGGTGAGTGGTTGTTCGAATCGGTCCAGAGCGAATGGACGAACGCCATCTTGTCCACATGCTTGGCCATGTGCGGGAAGAGTTCGCTCACCATTTTGCCGCACTGGCCGTGCTTGGTGAACTGGAAT
>JBGTAO010000598.1:0-3182 GCA_041749835.1 Gemmata sp.
GGCTTCTTCAACAAACTCACCCCGCTGGGATCGATGCTACCAGCGCTGTTCAATGAAAGTCACTGGTCGTCGGCACTGGGTGTGACCGATCCGCATTCCACCGAACATCAGGTCGCATTGTGTTTGGAACGGGTGATGGCCCAACGCACGACGCAACGGCTTTTGCTCTTTCTGAACGTCTCGGCGATTCATCAACCCAACCGACATTACTTGCCAGCGCAGAATTGCGATACGATTGATTCTCATGGTGCAGCGATGGAGTATGTCGCGGTGCACCTCGGGCATTTGCTGAACGGATTACGCCGCCGTGGCCCGTGGTTGTGTATCATCTGTTCGGACCATGGCACCGCATACGGCGAAGATGGATTTGAGGGGCATCGACTGGCTCACCCCGTGGTGTGGAATGTGCCGTATGCAGAGTTTGTCCTCGCGGAGGCGCGGCAATGACAACGCTCACACCCCATTCCATTCTGCAAGGAAGCCCTTACCAGGCCTATGTGTACGCGTACCCGCACAAGACCGCTTACCGTCCATTCAACCAACCGTACCAATTGCAACAACTCTGGCAATCGGAGCCCCGCGACAACCTGTTTCTTTATCTGCACGTTCCCTTCTGCACGATGCGGTGCGGCTTCTGCAATCTCTTCACAGCACCTCGACCGAGTGAAACGGTTGTTACGCACTTTTTGGATACGTTGCACCGACAGGCCCAGGCTGTGCGGAGGGCTCTCCCGGATGGCCGATTTGCACGATTCGCGATCGGCGGTGGGACGCCCACCTACTTGACAGCCCAACAACTGGATCAGGTCTTCGATCTGGCCGAGAACGTGATGGGAGCCCAGTTGCAACTGATCCCGGTGGGCATCGAAACCTCGCCGGACACGATCACGAAAGCACACATCGACGTGCTCCGTTCTCGTGGTGTGGACCGCGTTAGTATCGGTGTTCAATCGTTTGTAGAATCCGAAGCGGCAAACTCGGGAAGGCCACAATCGCGGATCGACGTTGACACCGCGTTGTCACTGCTCCACGCTGCGGATTTTCCGATTCTCAATATCGACCTGATCTATGGGCTGCCGAACCAAACCGTAACCACCTGGCTAAGCTCTCTCCGGCAAGCCTTGCAGTATCAACCCGAGGAACTCTACCTTTATCCGCTATATGTGCGTCCATTGACCGGTTTGGGGCGTTCCCGAAAAGCGTGGGACGACATACGCATGGCATGCTACCGCGCCGGGCGCGAGCTCTTGCTAGCTAAGGGCTATCAGCAAATCTCGATGCGGATGTTCCAGCGCGGCCCGACTCAGGAGTCCGCGAGCCCAGCGTATTGCTGCCAGGACGATGGTATGGTGGGGCTGGGTTGTGGGGCCAGATCGTACACACGCCAGGTCCACTACTCGCTGGACTATGCGGTCGAACCGCGGGGTGTGAAGGCGATCCTCAACGACTATCTCATGATGACCACCAGCGAATTCGAGTTGGCCACCGCGGGCTTTGTGTTGGACCGCGAGGAACAACGCCGACGATACCTGTTGCAATCGCTGCTTCAAACGAATGGCCTGCATTGTGAACAGTATGCGGCTCGGTTTAGTGGCGAACCGCAGCACGACTTTCCCGAATTGAAGGACCTCGCGGAACAGGGCCTTCTGGGTTACGATACGAACCGTTGGTGGCCGACGGCGCTCGGTCTGAAATGGTCCGATGCCCTGGGGCCGTACTTCTTTTCTCCCCGTGTTCGTGCCCTCACCGCAGAATATCAACCGAAATGACGCTTTCGATCCTCTATCGTGGGCCGATTGCGAGTTGCAACTATGCGTGCAACTACTGTCCCTTTGCCAAACGGAAGGACACCACCCAAGAGTTGGAACACGATCGGACTTGCCTTGAGCGATTCGTTCACTGGGTCTGTGCTCGTCGGAACGATACGCTCGGTGTGCTCTTCACGCCGTGGGGAGAAGCGTTGGTACGGAATTGGTATCAAGAGGCACTGGTACGACTCACCCAGCAGCCGCAACTGCACAAGGCCGCAATCCAGACGAATCTTTCGTGCAAGCTCGATTGGGTTGAAGATTGCAATAAGGCAAAACTCGGGCTTTGGTGTACTTTCCACCCGGGTGAATCGACACGAGAACGATTCCTGGCGAAGTGTGAGGAGCTCATCGCCCGCAATGTTCGCTTCAGTGTCGGCGTGGTCGGCCTCAAGGAACATCTTGTGGAAATCGAGTTACTTCGCGAGCAACTGCCGCGTTCCGTTTACCTCTGGGTGAACGCTTACAAGCGGCACAGCGACTATTACCACCCCGAGATGCTCGAAGCCTTCACACGGATCGATCCCTTGTTCCCCCTTAACAATCAGTACCATGCCAGCCGTGATGCTTCGTGCCGAACCGGGAACAGCGTGATCTCTGTGGATGGTGACGGTACTGTGCGACGGTGCCATTTCATCAAGGAACCCATTGGGAACCTGTACGAACCCGAGTTCGAAGCGTGCCTGGTCGAGCGGCCCTGTTCGAACGATTCCTGTGGTTGCCATATCGGTTATGTTCATCTGGATCACCTGAAGCTCTACGATCGGTTCGGAGCGGGTGTGCTGGAACGAGTGCCGGAAGGATACGCTTAACATTATCCCGGAGCGCAGCCCATGCGGACGTTTCAATACAGCGATTCGAAGAGCCACAAGTTCTGGCACATCGAGGTCAGTGGTACGGACGTGACCGTGACGTACGGCAAGATCGGTACTGCTGGCCAAATCTCAACCAAATCGCTGCCCACTGCTGAGCGGGCGGAGCGCGAAGCCGAGAAGATGATCCGCGAGAAGACTGGCAAAGGTTACACCGAGACTACGCCCCAGGTCGCAGTTTCCAACGATGTCGCTCTGTTGCGAGCACTCATTACCACGCCGGAAGATGGAACAACCTGGCATGCCTATGCCGACTACCTTGCGGAGCAAAACGATCCGCGTGGCGAATTCATGCAGATCCAGATCGCTCTGGAGAATGAAGAGCTACCAGCAGCAGAACGGAAGAAACTCCAGGCTCGTGAAAAAGCACTCCTGAAGAAGCATGAGCGCGAATGGCTCGGGCCACTCGCCGCAATGACGATCGACGCGGAACCGGTACCCCGGTGGCACATCGGGCGGGAAACCAAGATGGCACCCGTCACTCACACCTTTTCCCGAGGCT
>JBGTAO010000599.1:0-13682 GCA_041749835.1 Gemmata sp.
CGAATGTTCCCTTGATCAGCATCATGGTTTTCCACACTCCTTGTGAAAGCGCGACGACCCCAATGGTCGCCGGTACTCCTGAACCCATGGCGAATTCCATACCAGCCGTCACGGTGGCAGAAACGAGTTGTGCCGAGATCGTACCAGCAGGCAATGCGGGCAGAGCCATACCAGCCGGCGATAAGCGAGCCCGGAGCCGGTCTTTGGCCCGCGCGAGCCGCGACTGAAGCGTGCCCAACGGGCAGCCGAGTTCCCGTGCCGCATCGTCCTGGGTACGCCCCTCCAGATGACACAAGACAAACACATCACGATAATGCTGGGGCAACCGCTCGAGTTCCCGATCGAGGGCCGCTTGCCAGTCGGCTTGTTCGGGCTCATGGAAGCAAACGGCCTCGGGCCGCGCCCCCAGGCGTTCCTGGTGAATCCGTCGGATTCGCTTCCGACTGGCTCGCACGCTCACCCGTCGAGCCACGCGGTAAAGCCAGCTTGCCAGTGTCGCACCACTTCGGACGGAGCGTGCGTGCTGGACGAGCGCCAGAAAGGTAAGCTGGAAGGCGTCGTCGGCATCGCCACCGCGACCAAGTATGCGTTCACAGACCGCGTTCACCATCGAACCATGCCGCCAGACGAGCACCTCGAAAGCCATCGGATCTCGATCGGCGCTGAACCGCCGGAGTAGTTCGGTGTCGGTGAGTTGCACCAGACCATCGCGGACCACGATTCGTGCGATTTGATGAGCAAGATTGCGAAAGGCTCGTGCCACTCGGGATCTCCATTCCACCGCGGCTTCTGCGGAATCGTCAGCGTTGTTGCCAACAGATCCCGGCATCCATTCCGTCGCTGTTCTACCAATCCAGAGTCTCGCGGACCGGAAAAGCGTCCCGGGGTTTGATAAAATTCCGTGGATTGGGGGGGCAGCACATCGCCCAGGAGGCACGCAACCCGCCAACGTACCCCGTATCGAGCACCGCTTGGCGACGGGTTTGTGGGGAATCGGCGGTGACATCGTTCGCCTTGCACCTACAATGCGGAGCAAATTGAACTCGAAGTCTCCATTCTGATCGTTGCGTGAGTCAACCCGAACGATTGCCTGTTTGGGATCGCACACTGACTCGAACCCGATACCGTTGCGAGTGACGAAACAGCGTTCCGTGGAACCCGCGCAAGGGCAATCTCTTTGTCGCGCCGCCAGCTCACCCGGGAGTGTATGAACCGATGGCCAACGATCCCCAGGATGTCGCCGCAGCGGCTACCAAGAACATGTTTTCCTTGTTCGATGAGTTCAAGGCGTTCGCTCTCAAAGGCAACGTCATCGATCTGGCCATTGGTGTGATCATCGGCGGCGCTTTTGGCAAAATCATCGACTCGCTGGTCAAGAACGTGATCATGCCGCTCGTCGGTGGGCTGTTGCCAGGCGAGAAAGGTTACCTCGGTTGGAAGTTCACCGTCGGGGGCAGCGATGTACCGTATGGCCTCTTCATTGGGGAGGTCATCAACTTCGTGATTGTGGCTTTGGCGTTGTTCATCTTCCTCAAGAAATTCCTGGGCTGGGTGATGCGTGAAAAGCAACAGGAAACGATGAAAAGCGAGCCACCCATGAGCAAAGAGCAACAATTGTTGAGCGAGATTCGCGATCTGCTCAAACAACAGGCTGAGCCAGGAACCACTGTGCCCAAAGCCTGACAAACCGTCCCCGTCTAGGGTTCTCCGTTCCCACTCTCTGTGGAGTCCGTGCATGACGTCTCGATCTCTTCTGGTATCCGCGGCCTTTGTGGTCGCCGGAGCGACGATCGGTTGGGCCTCAGCGTCCGGTTACCTGGATCTCTCTCAGCAGGCGACTGCGTCCGTCGTGGAGCCCGTGCTGGAACCGGCACCGTGCTGCGCAACCGGCTGCGATGCCGCAACTCGTGCTGCGATTGCGCTGCACAACCAGCAGGTGTCGGCCAAGTTGCAAAAGAGCGGGCAGAAGCCGAACTTCTGCATTATCTGGGGCGACGACATTGGTCAGTCGAACATCAGCGCCTACACGATGGGCCTGATGGGTTACAAGACTCCGAACATCGATCGCGTTGCCAAGGAAGGGATGATCTTCACCGACTATTATGGCGAGCAGAGTTGCACCGCCGGTCGGGCATCGTTCATCACTGGCCAGCATGGCTTGCGAACCGGGTTAACCAAAGTCGGAATGCCAGGAGCCAAGGCGGGCATGCAGAAGGAAGACCCGACGATCGCCGAGTTGCTCAAGCCGCTCGGCTATGCCACGGCACAAATTGGCAAGAACCACCTGGGCGACCGGAACGAGTTCCTTCCGACCGTCCATGGGTTCGACGAGTTCTATGGCAACCTGTACCACCTGAACGCAGAAGAAGAACCCGAGAACGTCGACTATCCGAAGGACCCGGCGTTCCGGGCCAAGTTCGGTCCGCGTGGCGTGCTCGAGTGCAAAGCTACCGACAAGGACGACGATACGGTCGACCCGCGCTTTGGCCGCGTTGGGAAGCAGACGATCAAGGACACCGGCCCACTGACCAAAAAGCGGATGGAGACGATCGACGACGACATCGCAGAACGGTCGGCGGCGTTCATCAAGCGCGAGGCCGCAGCGGGCAAGCCGTTCTTCATCTGGGTGAACTTCACGCACATGCACTTCCGCACGCATGTGAAACCCGAGAGCAAGGGCCAGTCTGGCCGCTGGATGAGTGAATATGTCGACGCCATGATTGACCACGATAAAAACGTCGGCACCGTGCTGAAAGCCATCGACGATGCCGGCATCGCCGACAATACCTTCGTGATGTACTGCACCGACAACGGCCCTCACATGAACACCTGGCCGGACGGTGCCATGACTCCGTTCCGCAACGAGAAGAACTCGAACTGGGAAGGTGCCTATCGCGTCCCGTGCATGGTGCGCTGGCCGGGCCAGATCAAAGCCGGGAGCGTATCGAACCAGATCGTTTCGCACCTCGATTGGCTGCCGACGATTCTGGCCATGGCCGGCGACCCCGGCATCACGGACAAGCTACTCAAGGGCCACAAAATCGGGGACATGAATTACAAGGTGCATCTCGACGGGTTCAACATGGTGCCATACTTGACCGGCAAGGACGAGAAGGGGCCACGCGAGTCGTTCATCTACTGCAACGACGATCAACAGGTCACCGGCCTGCGGTTCGACAACTGGAAGCTCGTGTTCATGGAACAGCGAGCTCCGGGAACACTGTTGGTGTGGGCGGAGCCCTTCACGAGCCTGCGGGTGCCGAAGATCTTCAAACTCCGGCTCGATCCGTACGAGCGGGCCGACATCACCTCGAATACCTACTACGACTGGGTTCTCGATCGGGTCTTCCTACTTGTCCCGGCTCAAGCGTATATCGGCAAGTTCCTGGAGACGTTCAAGGAGTTCCCGCCGCGCCAAAAGGCCGACAGCTTCAACCTTGACACCGTGATGAAGAAACTGCTCGAAGGGGGCGGGAGCAAGTAATCCCGCAGCAGGAACGGGAAGTTGAGTCAGCGTGATCCTGGATGATCACACCTGACAGCGGGGAGCGCCATCGGCTCGATGGCGCTCCCCGTTCACATTGTAACGGCAATTCGACAACTCGCCGGCGGACCACAATTCCGGGGATCAGAACAACAGTTGGAACCGCAACCCGGGGATGATGGCCGTATCGTAGCCGATCGTGCTCGGCCGGGCGATCTGGAGGTTCGTGGTCAGTCGAGCCCATGGCGTGATGGCGACATTGTAAAACAGTTCGACGCCGTATTCGTCCTGTTGCGGCAAAATCGGTCGGGACAGTGCTTTGAAGTTATCACTGAGCCCCAGGTAGAAGTACCCGACACCGAACGTGTCGTACTTCCGCCCTGGAAGCATGCTGACACCGCCAACTCCACCGTTGGCCACAAATCGCACCGGGTTAGGGTTGCCATCGGCGATCCCGAACTGGCCGAACACCCCCCAGTTCCGTTTCTCGCGCTGTTCATCGACCCAGAGCGCCTGATAGAAGTTGGCGTACAAGGACCACGAACCGGTTTCCTTCGGGGAAGCATCTTCATCCAGGATGAGTTCCGGCGGAATGCTCAGGTAAGCGGCCGGGTCGAACGAGCGATAGGTCGCACTGCTCCAGGTGCCGCCAAAGTTGTAACGGCCCGGCCGGCCAAAAGGCTTGATATTAAACGTGAGATCCGGAACGAGCACAACCCCACGGGCATACAGATCCTGCACGCCGCTCGTGGACCGTTCTTCCGGATCGAACACCGTAAAGGCGAACAGGGGCTCCCCTTCCTTGAGGTACGCAAAGCCGACGCCTGCAGCCGAGTAAGGGACGGTCCGGGCCACAATCGGGTTGAACACCAGCGAGGTATTCATGAACCCTTCCAGGCCCGGCCGATCCGCCCCGAGCCCGGGAGCATACTTGAACCCGTATTCATCCAGTGTGTTGATCTTGCCCAGAAAGACCGCGAAGTTCTCGCTGAACGCCTGTGTGAACTTCAACCCCGTGATCGAAGTGATATTCGCCCCAGGTTCCGGGAAGTACATCGGCAAGTTTGAAGGCGTGAATAGCCCATCGATGTTGTTCACATCGGTGCCGTAGCGGGTTTCCGCATGTAAATCGAGGAAGAAGCCTTGCCAGAAACCGAGCTTGCCGCTGTCCAGCCGGAAGAGGTAATCGAGCTTGCCGCCGTACTCGAAGTTCTGCACGCGACCTCCGCCAGCAACGCCCTGGTAAAACTGGGTGGAGAGCAAGTCGAACGTGAGTCCGCGTTCGGCGAGTGACGATCGCGCGCCGCCCCAATCGCCCGTCATTCGCAAGCGAGTGTGTAAGTCGCCCGCGTATGGGTTCTCCGCTGGCGTTCCTGCTTCTGTTGCGGGTGTGCCCTCGCACGGTGGGCACGGTGTTGCCGGGACTGCGTTCACGACAAGTGGTGTGGCCAAAGATGGGACCACAGTGGCCGGCGGTTCTTGACTGGATGCCACGGTGCTGAAGAGCGCCATCAACCCGAATGCGAGCAGTGTTCCGACAAGATCGCGAGTGAGCATTCCACCCTCAACAAGGCCTGGGGTGCGTGGTTGAATCCGCCAACACCGGCGACTTGAGAGTACAATCGGAATCTTTGTCGCACTCCGTCACAGCCTGAGTTGAGAAAGTGGGAAAGTTCCTGGCAAGCTGGGAAAGTTGTGAACACGCAGTCGGAACTTGAACGAGAACAACGGGTCACCCGGTGCCATCACCCATGGCGCGTTCCAGCCAGGCGCGAGCATAGGTCTGGGGGCGATCGGTCGTGCTGGGGAAACACCAAGAGGGTAGCCGCTTGGTCCGCAGTGAATCCGACGAAGTAACCAAGTTTGACCAGTTCCGCCTGTTCCGGATTCTTTGCCGCAAACAGCACGCTGGTCATGGCTTCCGGGCAGCTCATGTGATCCAAAGATCCTGACACGCGGCTTCGTAACTTGCTTCCAGATCGAGCGGCACGGCGAGGGTTGGGTTCAGCCACAAGGGCAACGTTGGCAGCGGTTGTCCCACGCGCAGCGGATTCGACCATGTTTGCAGAATCGTGCGGCTATCCCGCTCAACCCAACGACAAGAAACGGCATACAATTCGGGCGCGGGATCGCTCAAGGTGGGATCACTGTGACCGATGAATTCCATCAACTCCACGTACAAATTGGCATGACAAATCGTCACCAGATCGATGATGCTGATCGCAACTCCCTTTTGCAGCAGTGCTGCACACTTCCCAACAAAGGCATTGCGTTTCTCCGCGCGATCTTTGTTGGCCGGACTCACCAGTTCAATCGCGGCTACGAGCTTTCGCCCACTCTCCGCGTCGTAAATCCGGACTTCATATTCGTCACAGTCGGGTAGATTCGTTTCGATGGCCAAGCTCGGACTCGGGGGTGCCCACACGGCGGTTCTCGATCTAGTATCACGCTCTTTCGGGTCAAACCGCGCGGAGTTCTCGTTCGTGTAGGTTGCCACCTCAACTTCACAATAGGTGCCCAGGTGAACGCTTGGAGCAGCCACATACCCGGCAGGTAATGTTCTTCGCAATTGTTGAACAATACTCGCTGGCCACATCCCGTGCAGTGTTTCCCAAGAGGCAATGTGACTGACCGGCGGTTGAAAGTGATCTCGTAACGGCATGAGTTGGTTCTCCTTAGCTGCATTCAACCAGACCCGGTCGCCCCGGTTCGCGGCATCCAGGAGTTGTGTCATGGGGGCACGCAATTGTAGAATCTCAAACGAGGGGGATACGTCATGCCGCTCCGCGACCACTTCCATTCGCCGGTAAACGACAAGCACCGCTGGGATGCTGTCCACGGCGGTTGGCCCATGGAGATCGTTCGGACGCTGTTCGACCTCTTACCCACAGGGTTCGTGGCCGAGCCGCAAGTTTACCATGGGGCACCGTTCGAAGTTGATGTGTCGATGATTGAGGACGACGCCCATTCGCCCGCCGCTGGGGAAGGGGCAGGCGGAACGGCCACGTTCACCGCTGCGCCCACACTGACGGTGCCAGCCGACCTGTCCACCTTGGACGAGTACGAGGTGCGGGTGTACGACACCGACCGAGAGCGAACTCTGGTGGCCGCCATCGAGATCGTTAGCCCGGCGAACAAGGACCGCCCGGAGACGCGCGACCAGTTCATCGGCAAGGTGGCGACCCTGCTGCGGCACGACGTCTGCGTGTCGATCGTGGACATCGTGACCACGCGGCAAGCCAACCTGTATGCCGAACTGCTCGCCCGGCTCGGCCGGGCCGACCCGAGTTTGGGCGATCCTCCGCCGTTTTTGTACGCCGTCACTCTCCGCACGCGGAAGCCCAAGAAGAGCCGGCCGCTGCTCGACGCCTGGTACTTCCCACTCGCCGTCGGCCAACCCCTCCCGACGATTCCCTTGTGGCTGTCACCTTCCCTTCACATCAGCTTGCCCCTCGATCCGAGCTACCAGGAAACCTGTCGCCTGCTGCGGATTGCGTGATAGCGGTCATTTCTTCGGAACGGGCGTCTCGTCGTGCAGGGCGATGAGCACGTTGCACGGCTTGAAGTATGGGCGGTCGGCCAGCGCGGGCCTGGCGTTCAGATCCCCAGCGGTTCCCGGCTGCTCAGCCACGGCTCGGGAATCCCTGATCGGCCAACCGCCAGGCTGACGATACCGCCCACGATGGCACAGTTCGTATCGATGTCGCCGTGGGCCCGGATGGTGTTCACGATCGCGTCTCGGTAGTTGTCGAGATAGCGCGCCGCCGCCCAAATACAGAATGGCACGGTGTCCTGGCAGCAAATGCGAGAACCGTTGCCGAGTTGGCGCACGATTGGTTCAAAGGAGATGTCGAAGGGAACGGTGCTGGTGCCGTAATCGAGAAGGCGGGGCGTGGGTTCGCTGGGGGGCTGGAAGTCGATTGTGGCGGCACGTTCGATTCCGGTGCGCACCTCGCTGAGCGGTGTGTGAGCCAGAACGACATCGAAGAGCGTGCGTTTGGTCTCCATCGCGCTGCACCGGTCGCCGTGCTTCCAGGCATACGCACCAGCCACTGCCACGGCAATGGCACCGGCAATCCCTTCCGGGTGCGCGTGAGTGACCTCTGCGGATAACCGCGCTTGCTCGGACAGTGTGGCGGAATCGTCGGCAGCGAAATAGGCCGCGAGCGCGGCGATCCGCATGGCACTCCCGTTGCCATAGGAGCCACCGGGGAAGACGCCTTCGGCGGCCGTTTGCCACGGGGTTCCCCGGGCGACTTGATCGAGCAAGCGGTGTGCGCCGGCACCGTACCCGCGCAAGGGTTCGGCCTGGTGTCGCTCGGCGAACCGAGTAGCCAGGGCATCCTGCTCGATGTGCCCGTGTGCGGCCAGGACTTCGTAAATGGCGAGTGCCATCGCGGTGTCGTCGGTCCATTCCCAGGGGGCACGGGCCGTGGCGAACGGATCTTCGAGAATGGCGTCCCAGTTGTCGGGGTGAAAGCACGTCTCCCCGAGCGCATCGCCGACGGAAAGGCCATCGAGTGCGAGCTGAGCACGGGCCAGACGGGTCGCATGATCCACAGGAAGTGATGTGTTCATAGAACCAAAATAATCGACCGCAACGCCGGGTGAAAGGGATGCCTTGCAATTGGCGGTGAGCCGGTTGCAGCGCTGTCACGTTGACGGTCAGGTGTCAACGTGGCTAAACTATCGCTGTCATCCCGCGCAAGGAGTGCCAATGAGCTTTGGGGATCAATCGGAAATCGGCTTCGATACCGCCCGTGGCCGCGACTGGCCCAGCGTTCGGCAGTTCAACGTGTTCCTGGCCAACCGAATGGGGGCCATGCTCGATCTGGTCCGCCGCTTCGAGACACCTGATATGAAGGTGGTGTCGTTGACCGTGGTCGAAACGGCGGATTGCGCAATCATCCGGTTGGTGCCCAGCGATTACGAGCGTGGCTACGAGATCTTGAGTGCCGCCAAGATCCCGTTCACGGAAAGCGATCTGCTGGTGGTGAAGCTGCCGGACGACGATCGCCCCCTCCTCACGATCACCAAAGCGCTGGTGGGAGGCGAGGTGAACATCCACTACATGTACCCGCTGCTCATCGGTGTCGGCCCGGGCGGGAACACCGCGGTCGCCGTCTATGTCGATCACTTCGAGAACGCGGCGGCGATTCTCGAAAATCAGGGATTCACCCTGTTCACGGAGAATGATCTCAAAGACTGACGCTTGCACAACTTGCGCAGACCCACCAAACAGCCCTATTCGCTCAATCCGAAAAATCCGCCCAAGCGGCAATATTCCTCTCGCACAATGGTGATCGACTCGATTACCATCTCACCGCCTCGATGCGCCCCGATTTAAGTGTTACGCAACTCGTTGCGACATCTTGTCTTCTGGAGTGATTATGATCGCACGTTCATTGATTATTTCGCTTGCGCTATCGCTGCTTGGCTCGTCCACCTTGTACGGGCAGTCGGCCTCGATTGGTGCAAGCTTCGAGACGCATAGCCGGACCAGTGTATCGAACATCTCGGGCTTCATCGTGGTTCCGCCGGATACGATGGGCGCGATCGGGCCGAACCACTGGGGCCAGATCAGCAATGGTGGCCAGGTCAGCTTCTACAACAAGGCCGGCACCGCGACCTACAACCAGAGCGACGAGTTCTTTTGGAACACCACCGTGGGCGTCGCGGAAGCACCAGCGGGTGATTCGCGCATGCTCTTCGATCCGCTCAGTGGCCGCTGGTTCGCGCTGGCCTTCACGGGAGAAGCGACGAACAACAAGATCCTGATGGCCCGCTCGAACACGGCCAACCCCAACGATGGCTGGCAGGGAGGGGTGATCACGCAGACCACCGGGCTATTCGCCGATTACCCCACGCTCGGCATCGACAAGAACGGCGTCTACATCGGCACGAACAACTTTGGTGCTAGCTTCTCATCGGTCTCGATGTTCAGCCTGAACAAGAACGAATTCATCAACAATCCCGGCAACGTGAACTCGGCGGCGATCACGACCAAGTTCCTGCAACAAAGTGCGGACGCACGCGGCTTCACGCTGCAGGGAGTGGTGAATTCCAACCTGGGGCAGTCCGCGAACGCACCGGGGCACTTCCTCGCGGTGGACAATGAGTTGTTTAGCCGGCTGAACTGGACACCGGTGAACAATGTGGCTGGGCCGGGTGCCGCGACCCTGGGTACGACTGCTGATATCAATGTGGCGACAACTAGCTTTCCGGCCACAGCCTGGCAGCCGAATGCCGCCAATAGCACTTCGTCGGGCACGTTCCTGGATACCATCGACGACCGCATCCAGAGCAACGTGGTTCAGGTGGGTAACCTCGTCTACAAGGCCAGCAGTGTCGGCTCAGGTGGGTTTGCCGCGATCCGAGTCACGGTGCTGGATGTGAGCACGAGCACGCCAACCGTGGTCGCCGAATCAACACTGGGCGGAGCGGGCGACCCCAACTTCGATCTGTACATCCCGTCGATTGCCGTGAATGCCAATGGCGATATTGTGGTCGGCTACACACGATCGGGGTTCATCAACGCGGGCAACGCCGACAATCGCTACCCCAGCTCCTACGCCACCATTGGCAAGCTCACCGGCAGCACACTCACGTTCGGTTCAGCCATCGAGTTGAAGCGTGGTGAAACCGAGTACATCGGTCAGGATTTTGAAGGGGGCAACCCCGTGCGCTGGGGCGATTACAGTGCCACGATTCTCGATCCGTCCGACCCTGGCATCTTCTGGACCACGCAACAGTATGCGAAGGGCACCGCCGGTGTGGCGACCCGCGAGTGGGCCATCTGGACCTCCGAATTGATGCCGGTTGTCGCGGGTGAGAAGCGCTGGAGCAGCATCAGTTCCAGCAACGCCGCGGGCATTACCGGGGCATTCAGCAATGCCGCAAACTGGTATGGCGGGGCGGCCCCCAGTAGCGCCGATCATGTGATCTTCAGCCGCAATGGCGATGGCACCACGCCGTACACGGTCACCATGCCGGCCGGCACCACGCAACTCGATCGCGCCAGCGTTCGCCAGGGGAATGTCGTCTTCGATATCACCACGGGTACCACCGTGGATCTCACGAACTCAGCCACGGGCACACCCTCGCTGGCCGTGGCCGAGTATCTCGGGACCGCCAACCTGACCGTGAGCGGTGGCGGCACACTGAAGTCGGTAAACACCACGATTGGCGCGGGCCTCAATAGCGAAGGCGAAGCCGCATCGCTCAACGGCAACACCGGCAACGTGAGTAACGGCAGCCTGACCATTACCGGGGCCGGCACCAAGTGGGAGAATAGCGGCAACGTTTACGTGAGTGGATCGAGCACCGCAGCCGGTGGGCTCGGGAGCTTGAGCGTCACAGGCGGGGCCGAAGCGACGATCACCGGCGAGTTGAAGCTCTGGCGTGCCAATAGCTCCAACGCGGTAGTGACGGTTGGTAGCGCCAGCACGGGTGGCACGTTAAACGTGGGGCAGTTGACCAACGTGAACGGGGCTCCCGTGGTGAACCTCGCCAACGCCGCTTCGGCACTGCGGTTGACTGGCTCAACCGATTACACATTCACCGGTGTCATCAGTGGCAGTGGCACCTTCGAGAACCTCGGGGCGAGCAAGATCACGCTCACCGGGGACAACGCATTCACCGGCCAAACCACCATTACCAATGGTACGCTTGAACTCGGTGCAGCGAATGCGCTGGCGGGCACCTCCACCGTTCGCCTGAATGGTGGCAAACTGCGAACCGGGGCCGGCGTGGGTGTGAACTACACGACCGGAGCGTTGCAACTGGCCGCGAGTTCGACACTCGAACTGAGCACCGATGCCCACACGATCACCTTCAACGGGATCACCGGGACGCCGACTGGCACGCTCAGCATTACCAACTGGACGGGCACGGGTGGCCAAAGCGGGACAGCCGGGCAGGTGCGCTTCTCGAACGTGGGGAACGATCCGAACGCGACCTTTACCTCGTTCCTGAACACGGTCGCGTTCTCGGGCTACGGCGCTGGTGCTCTATTCATCTCGACTTCAACCGCAGGAGTGTATGAACTGACACCGGTGCCCGAACCGGCAACCGTGCTGGGCATCTCGGCGGCCGCGCTGGGTTTGGGTGGCTTGCTCCGCCGCCGGAAGCGCCGCGAGAACCTGGTTACGGCGTAACACCATTTGGAGTGGCTCAGGAAGCGGAAGCCCCCGGTTCGCCGGGGGCTTTTCAGTTAGACGCGCCAGATGGCGGCCAGGTCGCGGAGTTGTCGCGTCAATCGTTCCGCGATTCCGACACCGGCGACACCCAGACCGATCAATCCTGTGACGAGCAAACGGAAGCCCAGCGTCATCACACCTTCGGCGAAGGCGACCAGGAGTACGGCTCCCACCAGGGGCACGGCACAGGCCAGCATGAGGAATGGCGCGAACGGCACTGTGATTGGTCGCACTTCGTTCCATGCGGCCGCCGCGCTGTAGCGGTCCGGATTCCCCAGATGCGGCAGCAACGCGCGAAACACCACATACGTGATTCCCAGATAACCGAAGACGACAGCAATCAACCCGGCGAGTGTGAACGACAAGGCATAGTGAGCATAAGTGGTCCAGTCCACCGGTCCCGCGAGCCAGTCGATCACCAACGGGAAGATCAACGCCCCCGGGAACCACCCGAGCGAGCCGAGCGCCATGGCCCACCAGCCAAGGTTCAGCACCCGGTGCCGGAGGTCGTCGGTCGCGGCACCCGTGGCTGTCGGAAGCGTGTGCAAGCGGTTGCGGATTTGTCGCAACAACAAGCAGGCGGTGCCGAAGCACACCGTGTAGGCCACCAGGTTGTAACCGAGCACCAGCCCCGCGAAGACCCGCAACTGCTCGGAGTTCAACTCGATCTCGACGGCGTTGTACGTGATGTTCACCACCGAGGCGATAAAGTGCGGTAGCAACGCGGCCACTACGAGCCAGGCAATCGGGCTCGCTTCCACCGAGCTCGCGAGCCGGCCCGGCTTCGGCAGAGCCTGTCGCGCGTTCAGTAGGTGCAAGGTGGCTGTCAACGCTTTCGCCAGTTCCCCGGCAGACTGGTAGCGGTCGGCGGGGTCAGGTGCGAGGCAACGCCGGAGCACTGAGGCGAGTTCGCACGGCATCTGCTGCAAACGGTCCACTGTCGCGCTGGGGCGTTTACCGGTGAAGAGTTCGTGCAGCACAACACCCAGCGAATAGATGTCGGACCGTTCATCGACCTGGCCACCCGTTCCCATCAGTGCGGCACGGTGCTCGGGAGCCATGTACGAGATCGTGCCACCGGTGCCCGTCATGCCGATACGGTTGCGATCGAAGGCTACATTGAAGTCGGCGAGCATGGGGCGGCCATAGGGCGACATGAGAATGTTCGCGGGCTTGATGTCGCAATGGAGCACACCGCGGGCATGGGCGAAGGCCAGCGCTTCCGCGAGATGCGAGCCGATGCGGCACACGGCCTGTGCAAAATCGTCGCGCGCCAGGGTGTCGCGGTCGCGCAGTGCTCTGGGGTCGAAGCCCGCTTCCCCCCGGCGATGTCGATCGAGCGCCTGGAGAATCGCCAGGCCCGACAGGGCACGTGAATTTTCTTCGTGGAGATGGCGAACGATCGTGCCCAGATCGGCACCAGGAACATACTGCAAGCAGAGGCCTTGAAGCCCCGTGGTGGGGTCCGAGAATTCGGTGAACACCTTCACGATGTTGTCGTGTTCGAGACCCGCAAGGAGTTGCCCCTCGGTCACTTTGCGGCGTGGCTCGCGTGTCACTTTCAGCGCGACCGTGCGTTCCAGCGAGGCTTGCCGGGCCAGGAATACCTGACCGAATGCCCCTTCACCCAGCTTTTCGATTAGCTCGAACTCGCCGATCTGCCCACCCGCAGGAATGAAGTCGGTATCGCTGTCGCCACCCGTGGTCAGTGGCGAGGTGGAAAGCCGGGGAAAGGAATCGTCGGTTGGTTCGTTCATCAAAATCCTGCCGCGCGACCGGGTGTACCAATGATACCACGGGCGGGCAGTCGCACGGCCCGCGTTAATCGATCTTCCCTGTCTTGATCGCCTTCAACAGCGCCTCCGCAAATGGCACCGCATCCTGCTCACTCCCACCGGTGATCACGTTACCATCGGTGATCACGCCCGCGGTTTCCCAATCGATCTCGCTGCGGGGGCCAGCCAACACCGGCATGCGGGGAAGTAATCGCTCACACGTGG
>JBGTAO010000600.1:0-5644 GCA_041749835.1 Gemmata sp.
CTATAGCGGTATTCGTTCCCCCGTGCTGTTTCACAGCCTTCTCCAACTCGTCCATTGCAGCATCGGTCTCACCCAGCACGCGGTACCATTCCTTCCGATTATTCTTCTCAAGTGACTGATCGAGCTTTTGTGTCTGTGTTAGTGCTGCCTGTGTGCGCTCGGTGAGCAAACGCTTGGCCGGTTGCGGTGCTTTGTGAGCGGGGATGTCGCCCAGGAGTTGCTCGAGTTCGGCGATGAGCTTATCCGACCACCAGCGCGCCATTTGCTGCGAAGATTGTACTTCAGCTTTGCCAGTTCCGCGAAGTTTCAGAGGTTCGCGCCATCCCGGCGCATTCGGGCGAGCTGGTGCTTTCCCCGATTGCGCGTGAACCACTGCCAGTGCCGGGATGGGAATAGTAATGGCAGCGGATGGTTGGGCAACCACAAGTATGGCGATACCCAAGTAGAGTGTGGAGCCCAGCAATAGCAGGGAGCGCGTCATACCGGTCTCTCAAAGTGACTTGAATTTCGCTCGTGCTTCGTATGATCCTGATTGTACCCCAAGATCGTGAGCTGGGAATGCGCGATAGACCCGTGATCTGGGTCTCTCCAGTTGTGTAGAGGCGACTCGGCAGATGATCGGGGTTTACCATCCATTGGAATGTCTCCCCGAGGTTGCCATGGTACGCGCTCGGCAAGCAGTCATTACTGAACCGTTTCAGTCCACCGTTCGTGAGGTGGAACTGCCAGATCCTGCTCCCAACCAGATTTTACTGGCTGCGGAGTATTCTGCGATCAGTGCCGGCACCGAACTCGCAGTCTACACCGGAACACATCAATGGTTAAAAGACCCGAATCTGCCCGACTGGAAGTTTCCATTCCGATCAGGCTACTCGGCAGCGGGTCGCGTCTTGAAGGTTGGCAAAGACTTTCCCGGCGGGTTCCAGGAAGGAGACCGTGTCAGTTTTCCCGGTAATCACGCCTCGGCCGAGCTGTTGACAGTGGGGCACGAGCGTTGTCGCGTCTGGAAGATGCCCGAGACGTTGAGCTTTGAGAAGGCTGCTTCGGCAGTGATCGCACGTTACGGATTGGGCGCTTCGGTGCGTGCTGGGTTAACGCTGGGCCGGAGTGGGGCCGTACTGGGGTTAGGCATCATCGGCCAATTCTCTCTACGCTGTATGCTCGCGGCCGGGATCTCCCCAGTCGTGGGGATCGACGCAGTAAAAATGCGCCGCGACGCCGCTCTGGCGGCTGGAGCCGACTTCGCAATTGATCCGTCGGCGGGTGATACCAAAGCCCAACTGATGGCGGTTCTGGGAACGCGGGGAGCCGAGATTGTTGCCGATGCGACTGGCGTTCCCGATGCAATTCCGGTTGCCATGAGTTTGGCTTGCGATGCTGGCCAGGTGGTGGTCGTTGGTAGTCCACGCGGTAAAGCGAAGGACGTGAACTTCTATGACGATCTGCACCGACGGTATATCGAGGTGACGGGCGCGCACGGGAACATGCTCTTCGAACCTTCGCACACGCGATTGGCCGGTGCCTGGAATATCGACAAAGCACAGTTGTGGCTGTTGCGCCAACTTGCCGCGGGTCGCCTCAGCCTGGCGGGTCTGATTACGCACACCATCACGCCGGAGCAACTCGGCATGGCCTATGAAGGGCTACTGAAGGACAAGGATCATTACCTGGGTGTCGTGATGAAGTGGGTGTAACCGATTGGATAAAGCCACAGAGCCCAGAAGCATTTCTGGGCTCTGTGTTCGTCAGTTAAGCATTGAACAAGAAGGGTCAGTCCTTCTTCTTGCCGAATACCGGTTGCAGCTTGGTCAGGTCGAACGCATCGCCGTTCAGACCCTTCCAGGCCGTCTTTTGGCTGTCGTCCAACAGGTCCACCGCTTTGCTTACAGCTTCCTTCTCAACCTTGGCGATCTTCTTCTGGGTCTCGGGGTTGCCGCCGAACCCACCTTTACCGCCGCCACCCTTACCGCCGCCACCCTTGCCGCCTTCGGTGCGAATCTCACGACTTTCCTTTTGAAAGTCGCCCATGATTCCCTTGATCGACGTCTTCTGGCTGTCGGTCAACTTGAGAGTCTCGGCGATATCGGTGTTCACGAAAGCGTTGATGCCCTGTTGTTGAACTTGGATCTGCTTCAACCGCGTGACCTGTTCTTCCTTCAGAACTTCACCGAGTTCTTTCATGGCTACCTTGTTGATCTCGCTCATGGCCTCGGCCATCTTCTCTTGCATCTCAGGAGAGAAACCACCCCCCTTACCACCGCCACCGCCCTTGCCGAACTCGACGCCCTTATCCTTCATGATCTCGAAGGATTTGGTCATGAACTCCCGACCCCAACCCTTGAGCTTGTCGACTTGCTCTTCGCTCATCTTCAGCTCAGCTTGCACTGCCTTGTTCGTCACGAGTTGGGTCACGCCGCCGCCGCCCCGGCCAAAGCCACCACCTGGTTGGGCATTCACAACGGCCGTCACGCCGAGGGCCAACAGTGCCCCGGCTACCAAGAACCGTGTACCCCGCATCTTGATTCTCCCGACGAAAGTAAAGAACTCGGGTAACCCCGCGGGTCACCGACTTTCCACATCGTTACGACTGAGAGGTGAAAATGAGATGAGAGAAGTGCAGAAACCGAAAAAGCCCTGGTACGGACCAGGGCCATTGCTGGATTGTTGAATCGTTAGTGTTACGGCTTGATCGCGCCTGGACCAGGTGGCAACCCTTTGGCACCCGGGAGTTGCTGCGGAGCTGGTCGGAGGCCCGGTGGTGCAGGGGGCGGGGGTGGTTGACCCTGCCGGAATTGGAAGCCATCCACCTTCACGAATTGGAACACCTTCTCATCGATACCGGCCAGGTTCGTCTGCGGATTCGTGAACTTCCACTGCTCGCTATCACCATTGGGCTTAATCATGAACACCTGCGCGGGCAGGTAGGCATACTTCGTGTTCGGTCCGTACAGTGCCAACCGCAACTGCTGGAACTCGGTCTTGTCTCGACCCATTATGGGTTTGATGTCGAGGTAGACGTAATGGGCGTCTTCTTTGAACAACGTCAGATCGAATCGCGCCTTGGCGTCCTTGGCTTTCATTCCTGTAAGGAAGTCGAGCATCAAATTGTCTGTTGCCCCGTTCGGGTTATTCTTTTGGTCCGGGAGCTTCCATTCTGTGATCGTCTTCTGGAGCCCGTTGTATTCGTAGACGGATTTCCCGTTGCAGATGTAGGCTTCGTAGTCGGCCTTGGAGGGGTCACCCGCATAATCCAGGCGAAGTACCGCAAGATTGGGCTTCATGCACAGAACCACGCCGGAATAGTCCCGCGCTTTCTGGAATACGGCGTCTTTCCGAGTCAGACCGAGTTCCACACGAAAGTTATTCAGGCTGCCCATTGTACTTTCCCACTTAGCGAGATGCTCGTCAAGCTTGGGGTTACTACCACCCACACCAGCTGCCGGCGGTGGGGGAGCAACTCCGGGAACTTGTGGCACGCCGCCTGGCTGACCCACAGGTGCCCCGGCCGGTCGCGGGGGCTGCGCCCAGGCAATCGATCCAGCAAGTAGTAATGCGGCCAGGGTGAAGCCAGCGGGTCGCATATCGTCTCTCCTCTTTCCTGCGTTGCCAGACGCCAGAATCGCAACCAGATAACGGTTCCGCTTCCAGCGATTGCGCCCTTATAGCCCCTGAAGGCAAATGGGAAAAGGCCGGATCAGCACGGGAAGCCTCCCAGATTACCAGCAACACTTTTCGAAGCCCCTTGGGAGATCGGGTTCCCATTTGAGCCTACGGTTACCAGAATGGAGGTAGTGAACGTGTGACAATCTGCGAACTTCACTCACGCTGGGTGTGTCGAATCGCTATGCTCGAAAAAACACAAGTCCGGATCATTGCGGGATCACTCCGTGGTCGGAAACTGACGGTTGTTGTTCATGAGGGAATGCGACCGACACCACAGATGGTGCGGGAAGCGTTCTTCAGCATTTTGGGCAATGCCATTCCTGGCCGCGTCTTCTACGACGTATTTGCGGGTACAGGGGTTGTTGGGCTGGAAGCCGTGAGCCGCGGAGCGACATCGGCACGGTTGATTGAGAAAGATGCCCGCCAAGGGACCGACATCCAGAAGTACGCGGAGCAGTTTGGCGTCGGGGACAAAGTCCAAGTACTTCGGGCCGACGCCTACCGCTGGGCCGAGCGGTGGATTCCACCCGGTCAACAACCGGTGAATCTCTTTCTGAGTCCGCCGTTCCCCGATCTCAGTCAAAAAGAGGAGGAGTTCTTGACCCTTGTGGAACTACTCCTCAAAAAGGCCCCGAACGATTCCGTGCTCACTATTCAGGCTGAGGAAGGCTTCCCCATCGAAAAGTTACCGAGTACCGAATTGTGGGACATTCGGAAGTATGGGCGGAACATGCTTCTTTGCCGCGTGATCGGCGAAGAACCTGCTGAACGCGCGGCGGAACCGGAGGCCACGCTGTGATCGTGCGTGATGCCACGTTAACAGACCTGCCGCAAATCGTGGCGATTTACAACGCGACAATCCCAGGTCGCGTGGCAACCGCCGATACCAAGCCCGTAACGGTTGAGCAACGACTGGAATGGTTCGCCCGGCATGAGCCCCCTCATCGTCCGCTCTGGGTGGCAGAACGAGCCGGCGAGATCGTCGCCTGGATCGGGCTAACTTCATTTTATGGTGGCCGCCCGGCTTATTCGGCAACGGCAGAAGTGAGTCTCTACGTGGCACCGGAACATCAATCGCATGGGCTGGGCAAGGAACTGATGCTACGGATGATCGATGCGTGCCCTCGCCTTCAGGTCTCGACGTTGTTGGCCATGTTCTTCGATCACAACACCGCCAGCCAGCGCCTTTGTACGTCCCTGGGTTTCGAGCCCGCGGGACACCTCCCCCGGATTGCCAACCTTGATGGTGTCGAGCGTGGGGTGGTGATCGCGCTGCTCCGCGTACCACGACCGCACACAGTTGTCGCTTGAGTTTTACGGAACGATGGGCTGAGTCCAGGCGACTTCGACATCACCTTTCGCATATGGGTTGGGGTGCGGCTTACTGCTGGTAACTTTGGCCCGCACATACAACTCATTCCCGGTCAGCCGATAGCTGGTCTGAGCTTCGTGAGATTCCGCAACCACCTTTCCGATTTCGGCTGAGTACACCTGGGTCACTGGCAATACCTGACCATCCTTGTCGCGTACGGGTTTCGCGTCAAAATCCGTGCCTTTGAGTGTCGCAATAAACTCGGTCCGGTAGGTGATTCCGGGCTCGTTGCGGATGCTCAACCGCAGAGTTTTTCCGTCAAATGCAATGTCATCGAATTGGACACCTGATGAGGAATAGAACTCTCCCGCCTCGATACTCTTCACGAGATGCTCAGCCGAAAGGTTGGGGCTCTTTACCATCATCCAACCCCGCCCAGGATTCACTTTTCCAAGCCCGTACTCGTGATAGCCATGCGCGTCATCGGTCGCCAACCCGTATACCACCGGCAATTGATGCTTCCCCAGTCGCAACGCCAGAGTGATATCCCAGATTCGCTCGCACGAAGCATGGGTGGCATCACCGTAGTTTCGAACACCGGGGTGCCCATTGAAGATCTCAAAGTAGCGTAACTCTGGAGCAAGCAACAATTCTTCGCCACGCACGCCC
>JBGTAO010000601.1:0-4744 GCA_041749835.1 Gemmata sp.
GAGCACCGCACCGGGCGTGCTCACAGGTACCACGCCCACCGAGTTGCTCCAACTCGCCGGCGAAGTCCGCAAGACCGAGAAACGCTTCGTCCGGCTGACGGTCGAACTGCGCGATGGTGTCCTGGTGATCGGTGGTTCTGCTCCGCTGGCGTCCGATGCCTGGGACTATGCGAAGAAGTTGCAATCGCTTCCCGGAGTATCGCGGGTCGCGGTCGGAGCGGTGACCGGTAAGTGAATGGCGAACTGAGCGGCAGAATCACCACAAGTGGAGGCGACCAGCCTCCGCTTGTGCGATTTCCGTGCGCGATTCAATCTCTCTTGTTGGCACGCGGTGGCGAACGAAGTTGTTCGAGGGCGGGTGGCTCCAGCTTGGTCTTCCCCAGTGCGACCGCGTTGCGATTGAGCGCATCGGCGATTGCGTGACTGAGATCGGCATGCCGCACCAGGAAACTCGCCAGCGGCGATGCTCCCTTATCGAACTTCCCGGCGAGTTTCACCAGCGGATCGTTGATGACGTTCAGGAACATCGCGTTGGATCGCTCGGTGTGTTCCTTCTGATCTCGATAGGCGAGCACCACGGCCTGCCCCAGCCGTCCGGCCATCACCGTCGTACGCGAAGACATCAACGAACCGGGCAACTGTTCACTGGAGAGTTTCTTGAAGCGAGCCTCTGCCTCATCCAGTCGCTGCTCGTGGAGATACAGCAGCCCCAGTTCAATCGAAGCATTGATCACGTCTTGCGGCGGGGTTTCTCGACTCGCTAACACGGCAAGCAATTCGCGTTCGCGCGTGGTCACGAGCTTGTGCGATAAGCGAAGATCGGGCAGGCCACTCTCCAGGCTCGGAGTGGTTCGCGGTACTGGGGTGGGAGCAGGCGGATTCACGGCGGTGGCCAGCAACACCCCGCCAGCAATTGCGGCAACACAGCCGAGCCCGATCGCACCCCACCGGAACCACGAAGGGATAACCGCGACCGTGACCACTTCCGCCGGATGAGGTGGCAGCGCGGGCGTTACCGGATGAGCCACAACAGGAGCCGCGGGAAGAGTGGAAATGGCCTGCGTGTTCACCCCGCCAATGGCTAGCGACTGGGTCTTCCCTTCCGATCCGGTGAGCGTGAGGGCAACACCGTCGCGCACGCGGGAAAGATCGCGCAGAATCTCGCGGGCCGACTGATACCGTTCGACCGGCTCCTTGGCCATCATTTTGTGGACCATGCCACAGAGATCGGTCGGCAGGTCGGGACAAAGCTCACGCAGCGGGCGCGGTTGCTCCTGAACATGTTTCAGTGCGACGTCGAACCCCGTGGCACCACGAAAGGGCGGCTCTCCGGAGAGCAAGTGGTAGCAGGTCACACCCAGGGAATAGATGTCGCTCCGCTGATCGACGGTGAGCCCCTGCACCTGCTCGGGCGACATGTACAGCGGCGTGCCCAGTGTCAGCCCGCTCTGGGTGAGATTGGTGGCGGGCATCTCGCCGGCGAAGAACCGCGATAGCCCAAAATCGGTGACCTTCACATCGACTTTGCGGGTGACCAGAATGTTCTCGGGCTTGATATCGCGGTGAACGATGCCCTGATCGTGGGCGTTCTGCAATGCCTGCGTGACCTGCCGCATCACACTGAGGGCAATCAGGAGTTCCGGCGGCCCCTTGCGTGCGAGGTGATCGCGCAGGTTCCGCCCCTCGACATACTCCAGGGCCATGTAGCGCAGGCCGTCGTGCTCGCCAATCTGGTGAATGTGAACGATGTTGGGGTGGTTCAGCCGGGCCACGGCCTGAGCCTCGGCCTCGAAACGCTTCAGTGCCGTTGGATTGGCCGCCAGATCGCTGCGGAGGAGCTTGAGCGCGATCTCCCGCTTCAACGAAAGCTGGCGGGCCAGATAAACCTGCCCCATGCCGCACACGCCGAGTCGGCGCAGAATCTGATAATCACCAAGTGTCCGACCGGTGAGATCGGGCAGCGGCACGGGCTTGCCCGTGCTGTCGTGCTTCGGTTGTGATTTGGCATCCGGCATGATGATTCGTTCGCATCCGGAGGCGGAGCGGTGGCCAAGCGCCACCACGAATTCCCACCCCCATCTTACGGCGTCGCCGCCGAAAGTGAAATGAGAGCCTGCGAACGAACGCTCTCGTCGCAGCTTACCCGGCATCTTGCGAGAAGATCAGCACACAATACGGGCCGATATTCACGGCTGCGTGCGCCGGAAGGCTGTCGAACTCGCCGGCTTCGGCGGTCACGTCGGTCGAAAGATAGTTCCCGTATTGATCGCTGTAGCCTTTCCAGTCCGAGTTGAGCCGCAGTTTCCATGCTCCGGTAGCGGGGAACCCGATGGAGTAGTTCTCACGCGGTGTGTGGTGGAAATTGGCAATCACCACCACATCGTCGCCGGGGCCGCCATCCATCCAACGGCGAAAGGCGATCATGTTGTTGGCATCATCCACACGGATCATCTGAACGTGTTGGCCCGAGAGCCCGCGTGTCTGCCCACGCTTGTTGAGCCGCACGTGGATCAGGTCGCGGTAGAGCCGCACGATGCCCTGGAATTCGTCACGCTTGTCCCAATCGACTGGCACTGTATCGCGGAACCATTCTCCTTCCAGGAACTCTTGCCCCTGGAACAGCATCGGGATTCCCGGCGCGGTGAACACCAACGCCGCAGCCAGGGTAGAGCGTTTCTGAGCGAACCAATTCTTGGGATCACCTGGGGCGATCTCGTGCACCACCCGAGCCCGACCATTCGCCACTTCGTCGTGGCTTTCGGAGTAAATGATGCGCTGAAAGGCATCGCCGTTGTAGCAGTTCAGGATTGCATGTCCGACCGCCGCCATCGAGCGGCTTTCATCATTCGGGGCAATCACCGCTTCACGAATGGGGTGAACGAATTGATCATCCCACTGACTTCCATAGCCCGCTCCGCCCTCACTCGCGAGCTTCGTCATCCAGTCGTTCTTCTGGAGATCCTCGGCGATCGTGAGCGTGTTCGGATGCTTCTCGCGGATCTCGCTGTTGATCCATTGCAGCAAGGACCAGCCATCGGGCAGATTGGGTTCGCCATCGGGGCGCACGCTGCGGATGTAAAGCGTCATGTCCATCCGAAGGCCGTCGACGTGATAGTCTTCGACCCACATCAGCGCGTTATCACGGATGAACTGGCGCACCTCGGGGCGGCCATAATCCGGGCGCGTGGCACCCCACGGTGTGTCCTTCCGCCAGTCCTGGTAGAAGTAGATACCACCGCCATCGTCTTCGCTCCAACCATCGAAACGCCACAGATCGAGATCGGATGGCCCGAAGTGGTTGTAGACCACATCAAGGATCACCGCGAATCCGTTCTGGTGTGCCGCGCGGACGAACTCCTTGAACTTCTTCGGCCCACCGTAAGCACTCTCCACGGCGAAGATGTGGGCGGGGTTGTAGCCCCAGGAGCGATCGCCCGCAAACTCGGCCACCGGCATAATCTGCAAGCAATTCACGCCCAGTTTCTTGAGGTGATCGAAGCGGCGAATGATGCTATCGAACTGCGCCGACTGCGGGTCGTCCGGGTTCTCGTCGTTGAAGGTGCCCACGTGCATCTCGTAGATCACCCACTCGTTCCACGGTGGCGTTTTGTGAAATTGCTCACCCCAGTCGAATTGCGGATCGGGTACCACGCTATTGCCAACCGAACTGGTGACTTCGCGGGCATACGGATCGATCTTCGAGAGTTCGCCTACCGAGGTTTTCAGGTTGAAGCGATACTCATCGCCGATCTTGGCCGTCGGCACGTTGGTGTACCAGTAGCCCTCGTCGTTCTCGCGTATCATCGGGTGCTTCGTTGCATCCCACCCATTGAAGGAACCCACGACCGCAACAGCCTCGGCATGCGGTGCCCAGACGCGAAAGGCGACCCCTTTATCGTGAGGAATCGCGCCCATACCGGGGATCGCATCCGCTGCGGCACGCGAATGGCGGCCACGCGGAATCGCGCCCAGCAAGTACGGCACCCACTTCGATGGCGAAAGTTTCGACATAGTGCAGGCTCCCAGGTGAAGACGTGAATCGATGCTGCTGCCGCTCGCCCAACAATCACTATAGGGGGTTCCCCTCACGAGGCGTCTCCGGAAACGACGGAGAGCGCTGGTGGCCATTGGCCACCAGCGCTCTCCGTCTCCCCAACAGGTTCGATCTCATGGACGCGGCGGCGGGTCAGGCCTTCGCTTCCGAATCGATGATCGTGAACAACGGCTTCAACGCTTCGTCGTAGTTCTTCCAGCGCTGCACCGATTTCTTGTACACCGGTTGGCGCACCTGGCTCAGGCTCGCGGTGCGCACGGCACGCTTGCTTTCATGGAAGGACACACACGCCGGATCCCATTCCAGGCCACAGAACTCGATCATCTTGCGAGCGGTTGCTTCCACATCCTCCACCGTCTCTTCGTACGCGACTTCGAGCATCGGAACGGGCAGCACCTTGCGCCAGTGATCCATGATCTTCAGGTGGTTCTGGATGCGATTGGCGATATCTTCCTGATCGCAGGCCCAGCGAATCTGCTTGAAGTTCGTGATCCAACACGAGACGGCGATATCGTGAACATCTCGCTTCGAGTAAATGAACTTCGCTTTCGGGAAGACTGCCGCGAGGAAGCCGATCCAAAGGTAGTTATCGGGCATCTTGTCGACAATCCGCTGAGCACTGGGACTCAATGCCTGCAACCGCGAGAGATGCTCTTTCCCGGCCCGCTGAATCACATCCTTGGTCACTTG
>JBGTAO010000602.1:0-2849 GCA_041749835.1 Gemmata sp.
GCAACACAACGGAGCCGAGATGCAAAGTGCAGGCTACACGCGGGGCGAGTTGGGCCAGCGTGCAGCCTGACCCGGTGGGCGGTCAGTTGCTGCGGGCGGTGGGGCGGCCGAGCTTGAACAAGCCCCAGAACTTTGCCGACACGTGCCGGCCAATGCCGCGCCAGCTTTCGAGGAAGACCAGCCGGCTCCGGTACGCCTCAACGGCGCCATCAAGCTCTTGGATCACTTTCGCCCGCTCCTCGCATGTCGCCAGGAGCCGGGCGATTTCTTGTTGTTGCTCCACGCAGGTGAACTTCCATTCCCAGTTCGGCGCGGCGGCGTCGGTGGTGTTCGTCAAGTACTGGATGTCGCCGGGTTCGTAATGCAGCACCCGCGCACACAGCGAAACGGCTTCGGCCACGTTGGTGACCCCGAATTCGCTGGCATCCAGATGCAACTGTTTCTCAATTGGGCCGAGGCGATCGGCTCGCAGTCGCGGCGGTGCCGGTCGCCGATAGCGTGTCTTCGCCAGTCCGCCATCGAACGATGCCTGCGTGGCCGCGTCGTCGTGTAGCGATTCCCGGATCGCTGTCAGGCCGGCACGCCACTCCGCTTCGTTCTCCGCTCGCAAATTGGCAACGCAACCGGCCACCAGTTGCTTTCGGTTCAGCTCCGCGATTGCGCCAGAGAACAGCAGCTTCTGCGCGGCCAGGAACGCATCGGCGACGGGAACGTGCGGGAACACCGGGAGATCGGGCACGCGCGGGTCGATCATCAGCCCTTCGCTCTGGTTCAGCGTGCGAAACTCCGCTTCGACCGACGAACGACCACGCAAAAAGAGGCTCGCCGTGCTGGTACTCGCCGCGGAGTAGCCACACACCGACATCGGCACTTCGAGGTCCAGATAGCGCTCCACAATCGCGGCGATGGCGAAGCCGGAATAGATGTCCGGGAGCCGGTGCGGAACGATGCGTTGCGTCTTTTGCTTCAGTTCTTCCAGCACGTCGCGGCGAATGGCACCGTGGTACAGCATGGGTAAGGCGGTGTACGGCTGGCGGAAGCCGATCACGCCCCGAATGGTCTCAGCGGCCACGATTTCGCGTGAGGTGCGGCCGATCGGCACCCGGAGGTAATCGCCCTGCCCGGGCAGCCCAATCGAAGGCCAGGTGTAGTACGCGGGTTCCCAGTGGATGGCACGCGGTTGGTGCATCAGTGTCAGAGAATCGAGTTCCGCCAGGGCATGCGGAAGAAGCCCGTCGTCATCGCCAATCACGATGACATACTCACCGCGGGCGTGTGAAAGCGCGAAGTCCCAGTTCGAGGCCATGGCGAGCGGTTCGGGCGAGCGCACATACCGCACGCGGGGCGAAGCCGCTTCGTCGATCACCGCGCGGGTGGCCGGCGAACTCGCATTATCCGAGACGATAATCTCGTAATCGTCGAAGGATTGATCGAGACAGCTCTTGAGAGCGTGGCGTAACGTATCGGCCCGTTGTCGGGTCGGAATCACAACGCTGAACTTCACTTTCGACATGCGTGGCTCCGGGCACATCCCTGTGGGCCAAAGTGGGCCAATCCGGGTCGCCAGAGTAACGCCGGGCACCCGGTGGCGCGAAGAGCAACTGCGCCGGTGCCAGTAAGGTGGAAGTTCAGCGCCGCTGATAGAATGCGGCGGTCGAAGTGCTTTGCAGGCACTCCCAGCCGGATGCGGTGCGGAAGTAGTCGTCGAAACTGCTCCCCGTTCGCGTGAGGGCGAAGTGGAAGTGGCCGTATTGAGTTTCCCATTTCGCCATCGCTTCTGCGGTGCCCTCCGAGTCGGCTTGCACGAACTCTTGCAACCACGCACCGCCGAACACTTCGCACCGATCGTCCACGAAGACTTGATAATTCGGAGCGTGGTAGATCACGAATCCGCCGTAGGAATACTCGTTAAACAGGCGGCACGGCACCCGCGATTGCGGTTCGTGCGCCTTGATCACATCGAGAAGCTCGACGGGCCACTTCTGCGGGTCATGTCGTGCCCAGCCGGCACCGATCAGCGGCACTTTCGCGCCGACAATCTGCAACACGAGCGCGAGGCTCACCAGGAGCACGGGGAGCCAAAGGTTGGCCCACCACGGCCGCGTTGGTACTACGGTCGCCGGTTCGTAGAAGTCCGGGCGATTGCGTGCCAACCAGGCCGCCCAGCGTGTGTGCGGCCACATCGCCGTAATCGCCACCAATGCCACGACCACAAACAAGGGAGCGTGGCGACAGCGATCGATCGTTTGAACGAGCCAAACCAGCGGGAGCAGCCACGAAACGCGGAGTTCACGCCAGTTCACACCACCCAGCACTACCAGATACCCCACGGCGAAGATCACGAGCGGCCAGGCGTACGGTTCGGCGAGGTCGAGCGGGCGGTGCTCCTTGATGATCTCCTTCAGAACCGGTTCGCCCATGATCGTCTGCCAGGCAATCAGCATGTCGGTGCCGTATGGGTTCACGAGCACCGTGAGGCCACAACTGAGAACCAGCGCCCCGACGCCGGCAAAGCTGTGCCACGATTGAATGGGCGACGGTCGACCCATCAGCCAGAACACGGTCCACCCGCCGGTAGCGATGATCACGGTGGCCAAGCCGCCGAGCAATCCGCCGTGGATGTTCGTCCAGAGCACAAACAACGGCACGAGCCAGAAGAGCCGCCGCAGGGACAGTGTTCCGCAATCGAAGTCGTTGAGCGCGGCCGCGGTGATCGCCAGTGCAGCAATCGTGAACAGGTGCGGGCGAACGTGAAAGTGCGAACCCGCCGCTGCCAGTGCTCCCGCAATCACAACACTCACCACAACCGGATTCAGCCCCGTGCGGAGCAATCGCACCGACAGCCAGGC
>JBGTAO010000603.1:0-9611 GCA_041749835.1 Gemmata sp.
TGGATATCACCCCGAGAAGGAGTCGAACCTTCACGACCGGGCTTCGTAGACCCAGCGCCGCAATCCCTCGGTCGGGGTAGCAGTTCTCCGTACAGGAGTCGAACCTGTTCGCCGGGCTTCGGAAACCCAGCACCGTGTCCGCCGGACGGAGAGTCAGAGCGGCAGGAATCGAACCTGCTTGAACGGGTTCCCAAAACCCGCGGCCAGCCAATGGCCCACACCCTGAAGCGAACAATCAGCAGTCGGGAAGACAGGAGTCGAACCTGCGATTTCGTGCTTCCGACGCACGCGGCCACTCCACCTGGCCCACTTCCCGAGATTGTCCGCACCCACGGTCGGGTACGGGCAGAGCGTTCGGCGGGATTTGAACCCGCGCGTCCTGGGTGGAAACCAGGCAGGCTACCGTTGACATCACGAACACATTGCAATCGCAGTCCCGGTGGCTGGAGTCGAACCAGCTCCTCCGCGTTTTCAGCGCGGCGCTGCTACCGAGTCAGCTTCGCCGGGAATCTCAATGCCTCGCCAGGGGATCGAACCCTGCATCTGCCGGTTAAAAGCCGGCGGCTTCGCCATTGAAGCGTGCGAGGCTCGGTCAGTTCCGGGGGCTGGAATCGAACCAGCGGCGTCCACCTTCAAAGGGTGGTTTCAGTACCAGCACTGAATCCCCCGAAATCGCATGAGCAGTTGCCGGGGCAGGAATCGAACCTGCGGCGTCCACCTTCAGAGAGTGGCTTCAGTACCAGCACTGAAACCCCGGCACCAGCAGCGGTGGCAGGAATCGAACCTGCAGATTACGCTTTAACAGAGCGTCGCCTTACCATTCGGCTCCACACCGCTGTGTGTGGCTCAGAGCGACTTCAAACGCAGTGGGGCTGGGCATCCCTCGCGGTGACGCCCAGCCCCGGGTGTTGGCCCAAAGGAATCTGTGTGTCATTCTGTGCGAGGATTGCGACCAAACGCGAACCCGTTGCCGCGTTGCGGTTGTCGGGCATTCGTCGTGGGTTTGGGAAGCCGTGGCATGGTTCGCTCCTGTTCGCTGTTCACCAATAGAGACGCAGCGGTTACAACAAGGTTCGCAGAAGTTGGTGATTTCTTGTGTGCTGTTGGAACTTCTCAGATCTGCTCAAGTAACGCCGCGAAAGTGCCGACCTTGCGCGGAAGACATACAGTTGTGAACTCTGCTCGTGCGTTTCCGGTGTTGGCAGGAGTGCTGCGAATGAGACTGTATCCGTTGCGGTTCGAGCCGATCTTCAAGCAGAACCTGTGGGGTGGCCGCCGCCTTCCGGGGTTCTTGAATCGCATCGCGCCACACGACGAAGCTATCGGTGAAGCCTGGGTGCTCAGCGATGTCGATGGCAGCCCCAGTCGAGTCGCCGATGGGCCGTTAGCTGGTGCCACACTCCGCGAGTTGATCGCGCGCTATTCGCCCCAGCTTCTCGGCACGGCTCTCGCTCCCCAGGGGCGCTTTCCGTTGCTACTCAAGTTCATCGATGCACGGCAAGAGCTTTCCGTTCAGGTTCACCCCAACGACGAGCAGGCTGCGAAGCTTGGTCCGGGGCTGTTCGGGAAGACGGAGGCATGGGTGGTTCTCGACGCCTGTGCCCAAACGAGCAAGATCTACGCCGGCTTTGCACCCGATGTGACGGCGGACCACTTCCGGGACGCGCTGCGGCACCGCCAGACACCCAGCACGTTGCACCACTTCACCCCCAAACCTGGCGACTGTGTGTTCCTGGAAGCCGGCACGGTTCACGCAATTGGAGCGAACATTCTGCTCTTCGAAGTGCAACAGACTAGCGACATCACCTATCGCCTGTACGACTGGGACCGCGTGGACAGCAAGACCGGGCAGCCCCGGCAACTCCATGTCGAAGAGGCGCTGGCGTGTGCCGATTTCGCCCGCGGACCGTGCCCGCCTGTGGTGCCGGCGTTGATTGTCGAAGACGGTGAACAGCGCGAAGGGCTCGTCCAGTGCCGCCACTTTCAACTCACCCGGCGAACGAGCCGAGCGCCGTTCCAGGTTGGGGTGGCCGGGCAGTGCCGGATTGTGGTCTGCGTCGGTGGCTCGGGTGAACTGATCTCGGCAGGCACCGCCTACCCCTTGCAAACGGGCGACACCCTGTTGCTGCCCGCGTCGCTCGGCCCGGCCACGTGTCGGCCATTGGGGGAGATGACGCTGCTCGAATGTGGTTTGCCCGATTCGCCCGCCTGAGATTGCACAAGGTGTTCCATGCCGATCGACCTGAACGCGGATCTGGGTGAAGGTGCGGGCTTCGATGCCGAGTTGATGCCCCTGATCACGTCCGCCAATGTCTGTTGCGGCCTCCATGCCGGCGGCCCAGGTGAGATTGCGCGAACTCTGGCGCTGGCGAATAAGTACGATGTCGCGGTGGGGGCTCACCCAGGTTATGCGGACCGCGAGCACTTCGGCCGCCGGGAACAGCAACTGGGGAATCAGGAGCTTGTGGCGCTGTGCGTCTATCAGATCGGGGCGCTCGATGCCATGGTGGCCGCGCTGGGACTGGCGGTCACTTATTTCAAACCACACGGCGCGCTCTACAATCAGGCCAGCCGTGATCTCGCTATCGCCGATCTGCTCGTGATCGCAGCCGCCCAGATGCAACTGCCCGTGGTGGGGTTGCCAGGCTCACAGCTTGAAGCGGCGTGCCATGAACGACTCACATTCATTCCCGAGGGATTTGCCGACCGCCGCTACCGGCCCGATGGCTCCCTGGTGCCGCGTTCGGAACCCGATGCCCTGATCGAAGACCCGGAAGAAGCGGTGAAGCAAGTGGAATGGCTCATCGAAGCCCACAACGTTCGCACCATTTGCGTTCACGGCGACACCCCGCAAGCGGTCGCGTTTGCCCGAGCCATCCGCACGAAGCTACTCGAACGGGGTGTCGAACTGAAAGCGTTCACGTGAGCTTGCACGTCGTCGATGCAGGGCTGTACTCGCTACTGGTGGGATCGGGCCGGCGGACGTGTCGCCATCTCGGTGTGCCCGTGGGTGGGGCTGCCGACCGCCTCGCACACACGCTCGGGAATGCACTGGTTGGCAATGCCGCCGATGCGGCCGCGCTCGAAGTGACCCTGGCCGGGCCAACTGTGGAAGCACGCCAGACCACGGCGTGTGTCGTGTTCGGGGCACCCTTTGACTGCAACATTAACGGTACAGGCATTGCTGCTGGCACTACGTTCACGCTTCAACCGGGTGATCGCCTCCGGATTGGTGGCACGCGGCAGGGTTGCCGGGGCTATCTGTGCATCGCCGGGGGTTTTCAGGCACCCGAGATTCTGGGAAGCCAATCTACGCTGGAACCGCTCCAATCCGGTGATGAACTCCGGTGCCGCCCTAGCCGAACACAGTCGCGTTTCCTACCGTTTTGCCAGGTTCTGCCCGAATCGCCCGTGACGCTGCGTGTGTTCGACGGACCGCAACACGACTGGTTCACCGACACGTCATTCTTCACCCAGACCTACGAGGTTGCTGCTGCGAGCAATCGCATGGGGCTTCGCCTGAATGGGCGACCGCTGGTCCGCCGCCTCGGGGAACTCGTGTCCGAAGCCGTGGCACCCGGCGCGGTGCAGGTGACCAATGATGGCTTGCCGGTGGCGCTCGGTGTGGATGGCCAAACCATCGGTGGCTATCCAAAGATTGCCCATGTGGTGCGAGCCGATCTCGACCAACTGGGTCAACTGCGGCCTGGCCATTTCGTACGGTTTGTGCGGGTGAGTGTTGCAGAAGCAGAAGCGGCCGCGCAACTGCGAGCCGAGTTCCTGGCACACTGGCTCACCAGCATCCGCATCGCCGAACGGCAACCGGAGTTCAGTTGACCTTGCCCGGTTTCCCAGAACCGCTATCTTTCGGCACCGAGTGACGGAGAGAACATCATGAAACAGTGGTTGATTGGCGCAATTGTAGGCGGAGTGCTGGGAGTCGGGGCTTACCTGGCACTCTCGAAAAAGGAGCCCGAACCGCAGGCACCGGAACCAGCGCCATCGGAGAAGCATGCGGGGTTGGCACCTGCGCTGCTGCCGGCATCGATCGTGCTGGCGGAAGTGGTGGATGTGGCCGATCTCGATTCGCTGCTTGACCCTTCAGTAAAGCCCGCCGGCGGTGTTCCCTTCGACCCGGAACCACCCGTGCTGGTATCGGTTTCAAGCGCCCCGCCCAGCATCCCACCAGCAGTGGACTGACCACCTGCGCCGCTCGACCTACAATGAACTCCGGTGTTGGATCGCATTGCCATCAACCGGGGTACACATCCATGCGCTTGCTACTGGTCGGATCGCTGTTCATCATGATCGGGGCCTGCGCCCCTGCTGAAGAAAAGGCCGCAGACGACAAGAAAGGCGTTGTTGTCGAACTGGCCGGGCTGAAATCGACGACACCGGGCGAATGGAAGGAAGAACCCCTTCCCGCGAAGTCGATGCGCATGCACACTTTCAAGTTGCCCAAGGCCGAGGGCGATGCCGAGGACGCCGATCTGGCGCTCTTCTTCTTCCGGGGCAACGCGGGCAGCGTTCAAGATAACCTGGCCCGCCAGGAGAAGAAGTTCGAGATCCCCGCCGGTAAGAAGCCCGAAGATGCCATCAAGGTGACCAAGACCAAGGTGGGTACCATCGAAGGCGTGTACCAGGACATTCAAGGCACATTTCTGAAGAAAGATGGCGGCCCGTTCGATCCGAACGCCAAGGTGAGCAAGGTCACCGATTACCGCCAGCTTTACGTGATCTTCGAGACCAAGGACGGCCAGTACTACATGACGCTGATCGGCCCGGCCAAGACGATCGAGAAGCACAAGGCTGGCTTCGAAGAATGGCTCAAGAACTTCAAGTGATTCCTCCTGGCCCACTCGCTGCGGTGAGTGGGCCGCTGGTTTGCCATGCATTTCTTCGACTACGTACTCCCCGAACGACTGATCGCCCAGCAACCCGCCCAACGGCGCGATGAATCGCGCTTGCTCGTCGTGCGCCGAGTGGCCGGTACGATCGAACACCGCACGTTTCGGGATCTGCCCGAGTTGCTCGCGCCGGGTGATCTTCTGGTACTGAATGACACGAAAGTGCTGCCCGCACGGGTGGCCGGCCATCGGGAAATGACAGGGGGTAAATGGGAAGGGTTGTTTCTGCGCGAAGTGGGTGACACCTGGGAAATGCTTGCCCAAACACGCAGCTATCCCGAGGTGGGGGCGGTATTCGTCACGGATGGCGGGCTCCGGCTTACACTGCGTGGCCGTACTCTCGACCGCCACTGGCTCATGCAGCCCGACCAGGCCGGAACCTCGCTGGAACTGCTGGACCAGCATGGCCACATTCCACTGCCACCGTACATCCGCAAAGGGCAAGATACCGACGCGGACCGGGAACGCTATCAGACGGTCTATGCCGATCAGGCGGGGTCGGTTGCTGCACCGACCGCGGGGTTGCATTTCACGTCAGAACTCTTTGCTCGGCTCGATCAGTGCGGCATCGGCACCACCCGCGTGACGCTTCACGTTGGCCTGGGCACGTTCGCCCCGGTTAAGGTGGACGATCCGGCACAGCACCAGATCCACCAGGAGTGGTGTGGAGTCCCAGCGGAAACGGTTGCGCGGATTCAGGCTACAAAAGCTCGTGGTGGCCGCGTGGTCGCCGTGGGAACCACCACCACCCGCACGCTCGAAAGCGCCGCCCGCCCCGATGGGCTGCGCCCGTTCAGCGAGGAAACCGGGCTCTACATTCGCCCACCCTTCGACTTCCGCGTGATCGATGCCCTGATTACCAACTTTCACCTTCCGCGAACCACGCTCTTATTGCTCGTCGGTGCCTTCGCCGGAGAAGAGCTGCTCCGGCAGGCTTACTCCGAAGCGGTCGCGCGTGGGTATCGTTTCTTTAGCTATGGCGATGCCATGTTGGTACTCGAATGACGATCACCGCCGTGCGATTGGAATGCGTGCACGCAACACCGGCCCTCGCGGAATTCCTGATTCACCTGGAACTCGCAGACGCCGGTACGGACTGCGCGATTGTTGGCGTGGCACACGGCCCGAAGTGCCCGGGACTTTCTACGGTGTCACTGGCGTATCCGATGAGCGTGCACACCCGCAGTGACCACGCGGTGTCACTGCTCGTTCGGATACCTGAGCCGAATCTCTGGTCGCAGGCCACGCCGTTCACCTACACCTGGTCCGTTTCCCTTGCTCGCGCGGGCCAGCCGGGCGAGAAGCGAGTGGGAACGATTGCGTTGAAGGGTTTGACGTAGCTCACCCGATCGCTCAGGTGGGCACTGCGGTCGATCAGTAAGCCCGCGCGAAGACGACCCGGCGAGCCGAGGGTTTCCCGCTGAAGATACAGGTGCCAGGCTCTTGCTCGCCATCGAAGGGTAAACAGCGGATCGTGGCCTTGTACTCCTTTTGCACGCGATCTTCTGTTTCTGGTGTGCCGTCCCAGTGCGCAAACACGAACTTCAACGGCGCGGCTCCGGCTTCGTCTTCGCCCTTCTCGACGGGGAACAATGCCTGGAATTCCTCCAGCGTATTGGCCGTCACAATGCGTTCATCGCGGTACTTCTTGGCACGGTCGAATAGCGACTGCTGGATCTCGCGCAACAGCTTGGCAATGTGCTCCGCTGCACCTGTTAACGGGATGCCGAACTGCTTTCCCTCTTTCCCGGGCGTGTCGCGCCGGGCAACGGCACAGGCCGCCTTCTCGATATCCTTCGGCCCGATCTCGACTCGCACGGGAACCCCGCGAACCTCATACTCGGCGTAACGGAATCCGGGTTGCTTATCGAACAAGGTGTCGATCTTCACGGAGATCGGCTCGTAACTGAAGAAGTCGCTGCGAGGCAGATCGCGCAACTCCTGGGCGAGCTTCTCCGCAGCCTGGATGCACGGAGCACGCTCGGCGTCGTTTCGCCCGAGTGGCACAATGGCGACATGAAGCGGGGCGAGCCGGGGCGGAACCACCAGTCCGTTATCGTCGGAGTGGGTCATGATCAGCCCACCGATGAGCCGTGTGCTCACGCCCCAGCTTGTGGCCCAGGCGAAGTCTTCCTTGTTCTGCTCGTCGCGGAAGGTCACATCAAAGGCTTTTGCGAAGTTCTGCCCGAGGAAGTGGCTGGTGCCGGCTTGCAAAGCCTTACCGTCCTGCATCATGGCTTCGATGCAGAGCGTGTAGAGGGCACCGGGGAACTTTTGGCCATCGGTCTTGGGACCAACGAGCACCGGCATGGCCATGAATTCTTCGGCGAATTTCTGGTACACGCGAACCATTTGCAGCGTCTCGGCCTCGGCCTCGGCGGCGGTGGCGTGGGCGGTGTGTCCTTCTTGCCAAAGGAACTCGGCCGTGCGCAGGAACAGCCGAGTCCGCATCTCCCAGCGCACCACGTTGCACCACTGGTTTACCAGAATGGGCAAGTCACGGTAGCTCTGCACCCACTTCTTGTAAGTGTTCCAGATGATGGTTTCCGACGTAGGCCGGATGATGAGCGGCTCTTCGAGCTTGGCTTCAGGATCGACGTGCAGCGGCTTGCCCGTCTCGGCTTTGAGCCGATAGTGCGTGACCACGGCACATTCCTTGGCGAACCCCTCCGCCATCTGCTCTTCCTTGGCCAGATAGCTCATGGGAATGAACAGCGGGAAGTACGCATTCACGTGGCCAGTCGCCTTGAACATGCCATCGAGGCCGCGCTGCATCTTTTCCCAGATCGCATACCCCGTGGGCTTGATCACCATGCACCCGCGGACATCGGAGTTGTCGGCCAAGCCGGCTTCCTTGACGATATCGAGATACCACTGGGGATAGTTCTTCGCACGCGGGGTAATGGTATCGGCCATGATTTCGGGCTCCAGGGAATAGCGGTGCGAGCCCTGGCGTTGCAACCTGGGCTTCGTGAAGCACGATTATAGTTACGGAGTGGACCGGTGGGCGGGGGTGATTGCAAGAGACGCGGTCGCTATTTGATTGGTGGAATCGTTTGCACTCCTGCAATCACGGCAGTGAGGAAATCGTGGGCACGTTTCGCCAGCATATCGACGTCTTCCGCCTTCTCGGGCTGTGAGACAACGGGTGCGTAGATGTTCTCGCAGGCCAGTGGCATCTTCAACCCGGTGAACGCTACTGGGTGAAGCAATCGGTAGTGATCGATCTCGCCAAAGCCGGGGCCGCAATCTTCGTCTTTGGGCCAGTTGCGATGATCTTTGATGCAGAAACTGCGAACCTCGGGCGCACAAAGCTTGATGTCGGGAATCGGGTCGCGATCGAGATAGTCCAGTACGTTGCCCGCGTCGTAATTGACCTTGATGTTGGGGTGATCGACCTCGCGCACGATGGCGGCACACGCTTCTCCCGTTCCGGTTTCGCCGCCGTGTTGCTTCACCACAAGCGTGGTGTTGTGATCCTTGGCAATGGGGCCGAGGAGCTTGAAGCGTTCGACCCAAATTTTCCGGTCGCCGCCCTTGGTATGCCCGAACGTGAGAACCTGGGCAATTCCCGCCGCACCCGCTTGCTTGAGCCGCAGCGTGAGGATTTCGAGCCCGTCCTTGGCCTCGGGGTAGACCATGCTGAACATCAAGACCGGCTCCAACCCGATATCCCGGCACCGGGTCGCAAGCTCCTTGGCCACGGCCGGTGCGGCAGTCGCCGCGATCACGGGTACATCGTTGCCATCGGCCTCCTTGTGGGAAGTACCCAGTGCGACAAATTTGTACCCGGCCGTGTGAATTCCTTTCAGAGCACGGACCAGTGGAAATCGCCGGTATGGCAAGGTCATACAGGCGACCTGAAACTGCGTCTGGCGTGAGGCCTGATCGCCGGCAATCAACCCACCGGCCACCGCGACAGTGGCTTCCAGGAATTCACGGCGATCCATGAGACAATTCCCCTAATCACGATGACGGGTTGAACGTAGCCACGCGACAGCACGCAATCTGAAGCCGGGATGCCCGGCGTTCCGCTTACTTCTTGGAGAGATCCGTGAACTTGATGTCCTTGAACTCGGCCCGCATCTGCGGGAAGCCCCCGTGAACCTGGATCGCGATGATGCCTTCGTCGGGTGCAGGGTTCTTCTTGTTGTTATGGGGGAAATCCTGGTCCACTGTCACTTCGCCATTCACCTTGACGGTGATGTGGTTCCCTTTAACTACTACGTGGTAATCGTTGAATTCCTTTTCTTTGGCGACATCTTTCTTGGCTTTCACGAGGTAACCACCCACTCCTTCACCATACATCGCGCCAAAGTAACCCTTACCCACATCGACTTGCGGCCCGTTTACCACGAACTTCTTGTTGTCCTTGAGAACACTACGCACTTGTACGCCGCTGTTGCCAATGCCATCTCGCAGTTGCACCTTGTACGAGAGTTCAAAATCACCGTACTTCTTCTTGGTGCAGAAGAAGGTGTTGTACTTTGGGTCTTCCATCGTTTCGCCGACAATCGTTCGGGCCTTGGGGTCGAGCTTGAAGAGATCGCTACGCCCTTCCCAATTCTCGGGCTTGAGGAACTCTTCCGTATCATCGGCTCGTGCGATGGAGCCGATGCTCGCAAACAACATTGCAGCGATAACCAGGCGGGGGAGACGCATTCAATACTCCTGTTGTGGGTCGGGCGTGAACGGCAACCAATG
>JBGTAO010000604.1:0-2758 GCA_041749835.1 Gemmata sp.
GTCGGTTGCGGGGTGCCCCGAGGGCGACGACGCGGACGGTGCGGCACTGGCAAACCCGCGGGCGCGGTCAAGGGCGTCCACCAGTCGCGCCAGTGCGCTTCAAAAAGCTCTTCACACCGATCGACGTGAAACTGCCGTAGCGGGTCCGATTCTGGCAGCTCTTCCAGCGTGATCTGGGTGCGGATGAACTCGGCACGGGCACCGTCGATGGGTGTGCCACGTTCTTCCAGTGCATCGGCATACACCAACCGAACCGTGCGATCGGCCGGGTTCTCGATGACAGCACGCTGAAGAGCGTCGAGTGTGGTGACCATGAAAGCAGGAACCAGTGTGACTCCTTCGGCTAATTCTTGGGCTTCTCCCGGGGTTCGGGTAGCTTGTGCTGCCCCGATGCGCCTAACTTGGGAACACCGTGGACCCGACGCCGCGCCAGCTTCAACTTCGGAACGGGCACATCGTGTTCATCCTCGATGTCGCCCACGATTTCTTCAAGCACATCTTCGAGTGTGATCAGTCCGAGCACCTGATTCTGATCGTTCCGCACGACGGCCATCGGTCGGTGCGACTTCCGGAAGAGGCGGAAGGCGTTGGCCACCGGTTCGTCCGGCGAAAGGAACGTGGGCGGGTAAAGGGCATCTTCGAGGACCACCACGCCCGAGGTACTGAACAGAAAGAAGAGATCCTTCGTGTTCACAATCCCCACGATTTGATCGAGTGCGCCATCGTAGACCGGTAAGCGGGTGTGGGCACCGAGTCGGGTGACTTCCAGCACCTTATTGGGCGGCGTATTCACATCGAGCGCGGCCATCTTGTCGCGCGGCACCATGCAGTCTTGCACCTTCTTGTCGGTGAGCGCGAAGACGTTCAGCACCATGTCTGCCGCATCCGAATCGAGGAGCCCGGCTTCTTCGGTGTCCTCGATCAGCAGTCGCAGTTCGTCGACCGTGTGGACTTCGCCCTCTTCACCGGTTCCGTTGTAACCCAGACGCCGGAGAAACCAGTCACTCGACCCATTCATGAGGCGAATCAGTGGCCCGGACATTTGCGTGAAGATGTTCACCGGTCCGGCCACCCACAACCCCATCGCTTCCGGTTGTTGGAGCGCTGCGATTTTGGGCATCTGCTCGCCAAAGACAACGTGCATGTAAGTGATGAGCCCCAGAGTCAGCAGGATGGACGAAACCCGTGTCAGCGTGCCTTGCCACTCGGCGGGGAGGTTCATGAACAGCGGCTTGATGAGAGTTGCCAGCGCGGGCTCGCTCACAAAGCCCAGGGCGAGGCTGGCCACTGTAATGCCCAACTGGCAGGCCGCGACACTGCGATTGAGATTGACGACTGCCGCCATCAGGGAAACTGCACCGGTCCGCCCCTGGTTTACGAGTTCCTCGACGCGCGTCCGCCGGACTGCTACCAGCGCAAACTCCGCAGCAACAAAGAAGCCGTTGATTGCAATCAGAATGGGAATTGTGACCAGCCCGATCACCATGAACGTGGTTCCCGGGTCGTGCCCTTCGGCAGCAAACAGTGGCACAGGCAAACTCCCTCTGGCAGGCATTTCAGTAACCTGCACATTCTACGGAAGTGGTGTCGCTCCGGTGAATGCTATCGCTGCAAACGGAGAGAAGGGTGCTACCGGGGCGACGGGGGAGCGGGGTGCTATGGCGAGCGGAGGGCGTCAGCCCTCAGGTTCCCAGCGGAAAAGCGGTCGGGACGACCGCGTGCCCAGGGGAGCGGTCCCGGGAACCGGGGCTCGCAGCAAACCCGACTGCCGGTGTCTCCGTAGCCGTGTTGTCGCCCGGTGTCGTATCCTGATAGGAGCCACTAACCCGATTTACTCGGATCGCACGAATACAGTATGCCTGCGATTGTTCCCCTGCCCTGGCGTTCGGTTTGGCTTCCCCGGATCGCGGTCCTCGTCGCGCTGGCGGCCGGTCTCCCGCTCTTTTTGCGCATGCCGGTCTGGTGCGATCTCACTCTGTACCAACTGGCGGCCCGCAACATTCTCGATGGTGGCGTGCATTACCGCGACATCTTCGACACGAACTTGCCGGGCTTCGTCTGGTTGCTCACGGGCATCCGTGGGATCTTCGGACCAAGCCCGATTGTACTACGAATCGCCGATCTGGTCGTGGTGTTCGGGGTTGTCGCGCTGATTGATCGCCTGGCCAAGTGGGGCGGGGCGACACCGGCGACACGCTGGTGGGCCATCGCCGGGGCGGCGTTCCTTTACCCGTATGCCGTGGAGATGACACACGCCCAGCGCGACACCTGGATGGCGGTGCCCGCGCTGTTGGCGGTGGCACTGCGGGTTCGGCGGATCACTCGGCCGGTTGGCACAGCGAGCGAATCGGCCCGGCGAACATTCTGGCTCTCGGCGGCAGAAGGTGCGCTCTGGGGCTTGGCTGTTTGGATCAAGCCGCACATTGTGTTGATGGCGGCGGCGGTGTGGGTACTCACGGCGGTGCGGCTCACCCAATCGGCCCCACGCCCTGCCCGGACCGCACTCCGCGACCTGCTCGGGAATATCGCGGGCGGTTTGATCGTCGGGATTCTCGGTGTGGGCTGGCTGGTCGCCGTGGGTGCCTGGCCACACTTCTGGAACGTGGTGACCGTTTGGAATCCTGAGTACACGAAGCTCGCGCGGCGCGAATTCTACCTGCGGGTGAACCAGGAACTCCACTGGTTCCCCCCTTGGAGTTTGTGGCTCGCGCCGTCGGTGCCCCTGGCGCTGTTCTCGATTCTCGATGCTGTGCCGTGG
>JBGTAO010000605.1:0-6405 GCA_041749835.1 Gemmata sp.
CGAGCACAGTGACGGCAATCAATACTTGCACTGTCGGCGAGAGGAATTGCAGGAAGCTGACCGCGAGCAACGGCAACCGGCGGATCGACAGCGTGAACGTGAGCAACGGCACGACAGTCACGATGCCGCTGAATGCGAGCAAGCCATTCAAACCCCAGTCGTCACCCATGTGGCTAGCACCCGTGCGCGACAAGTACAACAGAAAGCCCACCGAGGGTAACAGCATTAACAACGTCTCGACCGTCAGCCCGGTCTGGCTTTCCACGGGTACTTGCTTCCGAACGAGCCCGTAAAACCCAAAGGTGATCGGCAATGCCACAGCGATCCAGGTGAAAGTTCCCGCGGCAACAACCGGGATCGCCACCCCCAGCGCCACCATTGCCAGCGCGGGGTAATGCGCCGGGCGGAGCCGCTCGTTCAGGAAGAACGTGGCGAGTGCCGCGTTCACCAGCGGCATCATGTAGTAGCCCAGGCTGGCCTCAGAGACGCGATTCGTCACGGTGGCGTAGATGTAGAGCAGCCAGTTGATTGCCAGGAGCGTCGAAGAGAACATCAACGTTAACACAAGTCGGCGATTACGAAGGACGCGGAACAGATCGGCCCACGACGCGGTGACCATGGTGAGCAGTAGCATGATCGGCAACGACCACATGATGCGGTGTGCCAGGATTTCCCAGGCGGGAACACCATACGTTTTCAGCGCGGCGAAGTAGAGGGGCACCAGCCCCCACCACAGATAAGCGACCAGGCCAAAGATCAAGCCGGACCGATACTTCGCCGCAGAGTCGGACACCACACTCTCCCTGAAATCTTGGCAGAATCGGTTGCAACGTACGAGCCGTGTTTCTCACTGCCCCTGTGCTTGCTGCAGAGCTCGCCCCAGCATTTGATGAAAGTAATGCCCGCCGTTCTCGCGCTTCACGCTGTAGCGGCCGGTGTGGTAGCTGCGGCTGTGCAAGTTCCGCTGAACCTCTTCACAGACGCCGATATCCTCGGCCTGCACTTGCTCGGCCACTTCGACACTCTGGGCCTTGAATGTTTCGTCGAGCGAATCAGCAAAGTAGAAGTCGAAGACCACGCGGCAGCGGTCCTGGCCCAACGGCAAAACGAGATTGGTATCCAGTACGCCGGCGTAGATGTTCACCATCAAGTTGGGGTACACCCACCAGTAGGCCGCGAGATCACCGGTCCGCGTCCAGCCTGCGTCGCCCTCCGCCGGTTTGAGCGGGCTACTTTGCAGCACGGTGTTGCGGTCGCATACGGTCTTGTACTCACGGTAATCGAGCACCCCCGCCAACGCGGGATGCACAGTGTTCACGTGGTAACCGCCATCCAGGTAGTTATCGACATAGACCTTCCAGTTGCACGCCAGGTCGTAGCTCTTGCGAGCATACCATGATAGCCCCGCGAATGAACTCCGACCGCTCACCCACGCCGGCAACGGATGCAGATACTCCTCGATAGGTTCGGGGGATTCTCCCAGATGCACCCACACGAACAGTCCGAATTCGGCAACAGCGATCGGCGGCAAACCGTTGTCTTCCCGGCGAAAGTCCGCGACTCCATCGAACTCGGGAACTCCACGCAGGTTTCCGGCGAGGTCGTAGGTCCAGCCGTGATAGTGACAGCGGAGCTTGGTGGCCGTGCCACACTCCTCGGTGCAGAGCCGAGCGGCACGATGGCGACAGACGTTGTAAAAGCCACGGAGTACGCCATCCTCACCGCGGACGATCAGCAATGCCTCGCCCGCAAGTTCGGCCGTGAGATACATTCCGGGGTTCGCAACCTGCTCACTGCGCCCCACCATCTGCCAGGTACGCCCAAACACCACGGCTCGCTCCAATTCATACACGTTCGGCACGGTGTACCAGGTGTTCGGGATCGTTTGTGCCATTTCCAGTGGCAGCTTGGTATCGAACGCCGCGAGAACCTGACGAAGAGTATTGCTCATCGGGTGAAGCCTTTCAGGTTCCTGGAAAGCGCCAGAGCGGCTCTCGGGCCAACTCGCTCCGTCGGCGGGGGGTCGCCTGAGTCCGAAGAGTCCGGGATCGACTGATTGAACTGCTTCATATCGTGACCGACGAGAAGCCGCCATCGACAACGATGTTCTGGCCCGTTACGAACGAGGATGCCCGGGGTGAAGCCAGCCACACCACCGCACCGGCCAGTTCCTGGGCATTGCCAAATCGACCCATCGGTGTGTGCCCGATGATCGACTGACCCCGTTCGGTGTAAGTACCATCTTCCTTGAGGAGCATGCGACGGTTCTGCTCGGCCGGGAAGAACCCCGGGCTAATGGCGTTCACGCGGACGCCGCGGGTGGCCCACTCACGCGCCAGAAATTGCGTCAGATTGAGCACGGCGGCTTTCGATGCGGAATACGCCACAACCCGCGACAACGGTAGTATCGCCGACATCGATGCGATGTTGATGATGCTCCCTTTGTGCGCTGTGAGCATGGCTTCACCGAAGATCTGGCAGGGAAAGAGCGTGCCACCCACCAGATTGAGATCGAACACCGCCTGCCATCCCTCATAGGGCAGTTTGCAGAAATCGCCACCCGGCGGGATCGTGGCTTCCGGCTTGTTTCCACCAGCACCATTGATCAGCACCGAGACCTTGCCCCACTGCTGAAGTATGACCTCACGCGCCGTCGCCAGCGATTCACGATTCATGGCGTCCGCCTGAACGAACAGCGCCTGACCACCGGCGGCTTCGATCGCCCGAACGCGATCCATACCACGCTCTTCGTTCCGGCCAACCACGGCCACCCGAGCGCCCGCATGGGCCAGCGCTTCCGCCATGGCACCACCGAGTACGCCGGTGCCACCGAGTACCACGGCAACTTCACTGGTGAGATCGAACAGGTTATTCATGGGGTCACGGCGAATAGTCGGGTGAAAGATCTCGTGGAGCAACTGCGCATTCATTGCACGATGAACAAAGGCTTCAAGTGGCGCTCGTACAGATTGCCCGTCACGTTCCTGGCGATCGTGGGCTCGCAGGCTTTTAACATCGCCAGGTACCGATCACCCATTTGGGCAGCGACTTTGAAGCCAACATGGATCAACTGCCGGAACGATGGGTTGAACGCGGGGTTCGTGGGTTCGTGCCGCAGCGCTGCCACGAACTGTTGCGAGTTCCATCCTTGCACCACCGCCGGTTGTGGCAACTCGTTCGCGTTGATGTCGATGACCGTGGCATACGGGGCACAAAGATCCGCTTGTTTGGCGAACGCCTGAGCGTAGATCTCCTGGGCCAGGGCCAGCCCAGCGCCACCCGCCTCCGCCAGGCCGATCACTTCTTCGAGCCACGTTGTCCCTGCTGTTTTCAGGTGTAACCCGGCACCCGATTCACGGATCGCACGCTTCATGATCGGATAAAGCGAGAACTTGTCGCTTCCGGAATGCACGCTCAGCTTCAAGTTGCTGGGAAGCCCGAAGCGCTGCACCGCAAACGCAATCACTGCAAGATCGTCACGGAATTCTTGCTCGAACTGAGTGAGGTTGCCGACATAGTCCACGCCCTTGTTGAACCGGCCCGTGAACTTCGGCGCGATCGTTTGCAGCGGGATCTGCTCATCGGCCAGCGCGGCCAGGATCAGGAGCAACTCGGGCGGTGTCTGGGGGGCATCGGTCTCATCCATCGAAACTTCCGTGATGAACGTGCCTGCACCCTTGGCATCCGCGATCTTGCGGTAGATCGCCCCGGCATCCTGCACCGCTTTCAAATACTTGGTGGCAACCTGTGCCAGCGCCACGGTTGTGAGTTGGAGCGGTTTGGCAAGGCCGGGAACTACTACTTGCCCCGTCAACTCGGGGTGGCGTTCCACAAACGCTTGCACGGCTTCCGCTGGTGCGGGTTGGCCAATCGAATCGGCCACATCAATGGTGTAGAAGTCGCAAGCAATCAGAAAGCGATCGATCGTTCCCAGGCGAATGTGATCCGCGTCCACATGGTAAGGTTTGGACCAGGCCAGTTCCCGCACCGCTGCATCGGCTGCAGTTCGCACACTCGTGGGTTCCGAGCCAATGATAGTGTGCTCGCGGTTGGACTTATTCCAGACCGGAACGATTTCGACACCGGCTTCTTGGGCCAGCAGAAACGCGCGAAGTTGTGCTTGCGCCTGATGAGCAAACCGATCCCCAACACCAACGGAGTGCTTGGCGAGTGTCAGCAGTGGGTATCCTCCAGGGAAGTGGCTGTTGTCGTTGTAGGAGCCAACGGTCGGGTGGCGAACCGGCCAGTCGCTGCTACCCCTCGGGCGAACGCTGAGGCGGTGTGGTCGCCAAGGGGGTTTCACCTTCCACAAGGTAGAAGTATTCCACGATCAACGCGGTGGTGATGACACCAAAGGTGTGCCAGAGCCAGTGACTGCCCATGGTGAGGTAGGGGCCAATCTCGCGATCCACGAGACGAAAGAACCAGGCGATCAAAAAGCTAATCAGCGCGGCCAGCACCCAACCCCCGTGCCGAAACCTCGTTCGCCAGAGCACCAAGGCCACGGGTGTGAGCACGACAAGAGCTAACGAAGCATAAGAAAGGTTGACACTCAACTGGATATTCGACGGGCCTACCGCAGCAAAGAGCAAGCGATTGACCCCAATGTAGAACACCGTGACAGCCGGAATAAACCACCATCCTCGCCCACCCCAGTAACGGATCGCCATGAAGACGGCACCGGCCATTCCCAGTACGGAAATGGGAATCACATCGAGTAGGAAATAAAACCGGGACATCCGGGTCGCATGATAGAGAGTGCCGCCGATTCCACCGGCCAAGAGAATCGGCATACAGCAAACGAGAAATGGATACTGGTGGTACCGGCCGCGTAGCCGCCACACCCAGATGAGGACCAACACGATGAAGAACGAGGCGGTAACCGCATTCCAGGGCTCGGCCACAACGGGAGCGTTGGGTGCATACGGATCGAGAGGTGTTTCGGTATAACGTGGCCCCAGATCAGGCATTCGCCCATTTGTGAGCAGTGCCCAATCGGGTTGCGTGGCCGGTTCATCAGCCTCGTTGATGGCATCCATCCGGTTTCCTCGACAGCAGGGAATGCCTGAACGACTGAATTCTAGGAATTCTTTAGGCAAACGGCACAAGCGCTGAACTGGTGCAAGTTTGCGGATACTGTGAAAACCCAGATGCATGCTTGACACGCTGGAAAGCGATCACTAAGAAGCGTCTACCTTTGACGGTCTGCCCAAGAGTTGCATTCCAAACCTGAGTTCTTGGCAGGCGAATGATCGAGACTTTGACCAATGCCGCGTGGGCCACTCAAGCCCACAACAGACGATTTCCGATTGAGAACTTGGTCCGGCAGATACCGACAGCAGTGGGGTTTTTGGTTCCGCCGGCCTTAACCACGATAAGAGGATAGCCCACATGACCGGTCGCTCCATGATGGTTGCGCCGGGGTTCACCGCGGTAGATGATCTGTCGCCGTGGTGGGTCCGCATGGCTCCAAACAGCCCCGTTGCCGCTGATGAGGAAGAGGAGTTCGAAGACGACGTCGATGATGATGACGACGACGACGATGAAGAAGAGGATGACCTCGACGACGACCTCGACGACGACCTCGATGATCTCGATGACGACGACGACTTCGATGACGACTTGGACGACGACCTCGACGACGACCTCGACGACGACGAACTAGATGATGATGATGACGAAGAGGACGAAGAAGAAGAGGACGAAGCAGACGGGCTCTAAGCGTTACGAGGAATCCCATGTGGGACGGGCTACTACCGTCCCACAAATTATTGCACCGCAACGATTTACAGTGACATTTTTGCTTTGCAAATCGAGTGCTCGTCTCGGGCACTTTCGGTGAATTGACCATTCTTTCGCCGAGACCACGAATCTGGACACTTGGGTGCCCCTCTAATCCATTGCGACCCGGTATCAGCCGACGAGTCTTGCGAGGGTGCCCGTGACAAAGCAATCCGGCTCGGGAGTCTCCGCTTCCACACTTTCACGCGGCACCTTGCACTCTCGGGCGGCTGGAGCGCTCGGTCGAACCTGGGCTCGCCTCGGGTATGCTTATCACGTTGAACCAACCTGGCTAGAAGTGAACCGCCTCCCGCTTCCGGTGCGGGGTCTGGATGAGCCCTTTCACGGGTTTCGCGTCGCCCACCTCACCGACTTCCATTGTGGCCCGCAGATCCCCCAGGGCTATCTGGAGTACGCACTGGAACGAACGCTGAGCGAGAAGCCCGATTTGATCGCGCTGACCGGTGATTTTGTTCACAAAGGCTACCAGCATGTGAAATCAGTGGCCCGGTTACTCCGCAATCTGCGGGCTCCTTCCGGTGTCTACGCCGTTCTTGGTAATCACGACTTTTCAGTACGCAACGCGACAGGGTTCCGGCGACATCGCGGCTTGCATCAGGCGAT
>JBGTAO010000606.1:0-5027 GCA_041749835.1 Gemmata sp.
GTGACGATGCAAACCGTGCTCAGCCCACCAGCGGAAGGTGCGGGCTGGCTGGCACCGGCCTACGGGTTCGTTCTGGTGATGGCGCTGTGGTGCCTGGTGCTCAACGGCATCGGGATCTGGAAGCTTCGCAAGTGGAACCCCAGTGGCGAGCCGATCATGCAACGCGAGGGGCCGGACACCGCACTCGATACCGACGAATCCATCGAACTGGAGAAGCGGGCCAAGGCCCACGCGGCACCCGGTAAGCTTCGCAAAGTCTGGGAGAACCCGGTTCTCTGGCGCGAGATCATGACTTTGGCGTATGGTCGCCGGCCCTTGCTCGTGAAGTTGGCCTTCGGGATTGTTCTGGCGCTGATTCTGTACTTTGCCGTTGCCGAGTTAAACCGCCCCGGCGGCCGACCTCTGTTCGCAGCCGCGTATGGCCTCGTCCCGCTTGCTGTGCTCAGCCTGCTACTCGTCTCCGCACAGGCAGCGACTTCCGTCACATCAGAACGCGATGGCGGAGCGCTCGACATCTTGTTGGTGACGGATATTTCGCCCAAAGAATTCGTCTTCGGAAAGCTCCTGGGAGTGGTTTATAACTGCAAGGAGTATCTGATCCCGCCGTTCGCGTTGGCGGTGTTCTATGCGATACGCGGTGTCTATGCCCGTACTTCAGGAGAGACCGGAAGCATCGTTGAAGCGAACTTCGGCCCACTGATCGCCGTGTGTGGTGCGTTGGTGGTGCTGTTCGCTTTTGTCATCGTGCTGGGACTGCACGTATCGCTACGAATCACGAATAGCCGCCTGGCGATTGGCAACACGCTGGGCACCGTGTTTTTCCTATCGGTCGGCACCTTGATCTGTATTTACCTCATCGTGATCAACGGCGGTAGCTTCGCCAACCAGTGGATCAGTTTCATTTCGTTCCTGGTACTTGGAATCGGCGGGCTGCTCTATGTGCTCAGTGCCGATCGGCCCACGTCCGCGCTCAAGCTGGCGAGTGTACTGTGCCCGCTGGCGATGTTCTATGTCGTGGTGAACATCCTGATTGCGAAACCCGGCACCGACGAATCAGCCGATTCCTTGATCCCATTCCTGGTACTGGGAACCGCGTTCGGTTTTGCAATCGTGGCCATGCTGATGCCGTTGCTGAGCGAATTCGATGTCGCGCTGGGACGGACCACCCTGCTGGCCGACGAATGACGTTGATTCAGCGAAGGGAATCGACGATTCTTTCGCACACGGTTTGCAATCGTAACCCCGATACACGCTGGAAGTGAGTGGGATCATGCGCCGATTCGCTGTGATGGCCATCCTGATCGCGTTCATTCCCCAGGTGACCGGTGCGGAACCCGCTGCATTCCCGGAAGCGTCGCACGGCAAGGGCAAGCTCCGCTATCTCGAAGGCGTGCCGGTGCTAGTGGTCCAGGGAACTCCCAAGGAGATGGGCGAGCAGTTCGGCAAACTCGCCATCGCGAACTCTCCCGATTTGGGCGGGCTCCACGAACGATTCCTGGTCGATTCGGGCCTGAAGAAGCGTTACCCGATCATCGCGGCCGCATCGGGTGTGCTGAAAGCGAACTTTCCCTCACACATCCTGACCGAAGTCGAGACGGCAGCCACGCAGTCGGATCGTGATCTGTCACTGTTGTTGTTTGCGAACACGGTTGCCGATCTGAGCAGCGGGCTGGGCTGCTCCACCGTGGTGGTCGAGAAGGAACGCAGCGCCACGGGGAAGACGCTCTTTGGCCGAAACTTCGACTGGCTTCCCACCCAGGGCATCAACGACCACACCTTGGTCGTGGTGTACAAAGGCGAGAAGAAACGCGCCTTCGCCACGGTGACCATTACACCAATCTGTGGTGTCATCAGTGGGATGAACGACGCCGGTCTCGCAATTACCATCAACGAAATCAGCTTGAAGCAAAGCAAGGACAAGGCGGCATTCAACTGGAAGGGGACACCGCTGTTGCTCGCGTTCCGCCGTGTGCTCGAAGAATGCGCAACCATCGAAGAGGCGGAAAAGCTGCTCCACGAAATGCCTCGAACCACGTCGTGTTGTCTCACGCTGTGCGACAAATCCGGCGGAGCAATCTTCGAGATCACACCGACCAATCTGGAGGTCCGCAAACACGAAAATGGGGTCTGTTGCTGCACCAACCACTTCCGCACCGAGAAGCTGTGCCTGGATGAGAAGTGCTGGCGCTATGCCAAGCTCGCCCCGCTGCTAGCGAAAGATGCGCCCCAACTTGGGGTGAGCGATGTCTTCGCCGAGTTGGATAAGGTTAATCAGGGCAAGAACACGATTCAAAGTATGGTGTTCGAGCCACACGATCTCGTGCTGCACCTGGCCTACGGGACTGGACCGGCCACCCGGCTCAAGCCGACAAAGCTGAACCTGGGCAAGCTGTTCGATGAGAAGTGACGGCACACCCGTCCACTCTCCACGGGTCAGTCCACGAATTCATCTGCGGGATCGAACGGCGGAATCGCGAATACGATCGTTTTCAGCCCCGTCTCGCTGACCACGCGGTGGCGGGTTCCTGGCTCGATCCAAATCACGGTGCCGGGTTCCAGCACGTGCCATTCTGCGTTCAACTCGATCTTGCCCGTTCCCTCCAGAATGTAGTACACCTCGGTCGATCGCTTGTGGTAATGCCGAACCGATTCACAAATCGCGGTGACATGGAGCGAACAGGGAGCGCCATCGGCCTGCGTCAACGGGCGAGTGCTGATCCCACACGGACACGGGACGCTTGGAGCCTCGGCGAGTGTTCGGATTCGATAGCCCGGTGAAGAGGTCGAGCCCGTTGCCATTGGTCCTCCGCTTCCCCCGGTTAGGGTGGAGCTGCACGTGATCGTGGGTGAAACTCCGTTCCCAATCGGGCCGTTGCCACACCGAACAGAACCGCAAACCAATTGAGAAGGATCTCACATGCGACAGTCTACACTGGGACTGCTCTTGATACTCGCTCTGTCTGGCTGCAATTCCCAATCACCCGCTGTCGAATCACCTGCTGATCCGAGCAATCCCAGCACCGTTCTGGCCAGCGCGTTCGATCCCGCGCAAACCGGCCAAATCGCGGGTCGGGTGACCTGGAACGGCGCGATCCCCGTGACGCCAGGCTTCGTTTACGGTGTGCCCATCGAGAACGGAATGGGCTTTACCTTTCGTACCGCGGAGAACCCCAACCGCCCGCAGATTGATCCGGAGTCGCGTGCGGTTGCTGGGGCAGTCGTTTACCTCCGTGGCATTGCCATCGAGAAAGCCCGCCCGTGGGACTTACCACCCGTCAACGTCGAAGTTGGCGATGGCCGGATGACCGTGATTCAGGGCGAGAACCGAGGCCGCGTGGGATTTGTGCAGGCTGGCTCTGCATTCTCGGCCAGTTCCACCGAGGCCAAATACCACGTACTCCGTGGCCGGGCCGATGGCTTCTTCAGTCTGGCGTTACCCGATGCGAATCAACCCGTCTCGCGCACGCTGAGCAAGCCGGGACGAGTCGAACTTTCCAGTGGCAGTGGGCTCTACTGGGCGCGAGCCGATCTATTCGTGGCGGAGCACCCGTATTTTCAGGTGACGGACGCACAAGGGCAATTCCGGTTCGATCGGGTTCCCGAGGGTGATGCCGAGTTGGTGGTGTGGCTGCCGGGTTGGGAGGCTGCCAAGCTGGAGCGTGACCCCGACAGCACCACGGTCACCCGACAGAACTACACACCACCCGTAGAGCGGGTTTCCAACGTGAAGATTGATCGCAACGGCCCCGCCTGGGTGACCACGTTCGTCCCGTGATCGTTGTCGATTTCGCGCTGATCAACTCGGCACCGCGAGCGTGCTCGGACGCAGCCGTGGGGTCCATCACTTCACCCCACGTCGCTTCATCGTTTCTTCTCACCCCTTGCGTTTCACCCCATCCGGGGCCAGAATACTCATGCCCTCCAGGGAATGGTTATGGTCATCTACCCCGCGATCGACTTGCTCAACGGACGTTGCGTTCGGCTTCGTCAGGGCGATTACGCTCGCGAAACAGTCTTCTCGGATAACCCGGCTGCCGTCGCGCGGCGTTGGGTCGAACAGGGAGCCGATCGGCTTCACATCGTCGATCTGGACGGTGCCAAAGCGGGTCAGCCAATCAACGGGAAGGTGATACAGCAAATCGTCCAGGTGGCTCAGGTTCCCATCCAACTGGGTGGCGGAATCCGCACTGACGACGATCTCGCTGCAACCTTCGACTGTGGCATTCGGTGGGCAGTGCTGGGCACACGAGCGTTGCAATCACCCGAGTGGGTCGTGACGGCGGCACTACGTTACCCCGATCGGTTGGTACTTGGAGTGGATGCCAAGGATGGTTACGTTGCGACGCAAGGCTGGCTGGAAGTTTCTGAAGTGAAGGCGATCGATCTCATCAAACAAGTTGCCACGCTCCCCTTAGCAGGAATTGTTTACACCGATATTGCGACGGATGGAATGATGGGTGGACCGAATTACACGGCTCTGGCCGAGGTGCAGGCGGCAACGGCGCTGCCAGTGATCGCCAGCGGCGGAGTGAGTTCGTTGGAGCATGTAAAGCGGTTGGCCGAGTCCAAGTCTTACGGATGCATTATCGGCCGCGCTCTCTACGAAGGTTCGTTCGATTTGTCAGCCGCACTGGCCCTGGCCCGGTCGGTAACCTGACCTCGAAAGGCGACTCCTCAGACGCGCCAGCCTCAATGAGCCTGGATTGATCACCAGACTCGATCGTGAGGCGCACGCCGCCGAGCCACCTCTCCCCCGGGTCTGGCGCATGCGGGTCATGGGTCAACCATTTCTTACTGAGGAGTCGATCATGGCTGCAAAGCATCTAGTAGAAAACGTTCGCGATATTGCGTTGGTCGGGCATCGTGCCGCGGGCAAGACCAGCCTGGCCGATGCCCTCCTCTTCGAAGCACACGCGGTCGATCGGATGGGCAGCGTGGACGACGGAACATCGGTGGCCGATTTCGATGAAGAGGAACACAAACACCATTTCTCAATCGATACGCATGTCTTGCACGCCGATCACGAC
>JBGTAO010000607.1:0-6680 GCA_041749835.1 Gemmata sp.
GAGTTCAAATGCCGCCAGGTCGTTACCCGTGGGTTTCGCCACCACCGAGACCAACTCGGACTGCTCTTCAAGGAACTTCGTGACCGATTCGACGGGACCACGTACTTCCACCACATAAGAAGGCTCACGAGCCGTGATCGATTTCATCGACTCATCGAGTTCAATGCGACCCTTGTTGATGATGATGACGCGCTCGCACACCTTCTCCACCTCGCTGAGAATGTGTGTCGAAAGCATGACCGTGTGCTGCCCACCCAACTCCTTGATGGTGTTGAGCGTCTCGGCAATCTGCACCGGATCGAGCCCGCTCGTCGGTTCATCCAGGATCAAAATCTGTGGATCGGCAAGCAGCGCATCGGCCAGGCCGACCCGCTGGCGATAACCCTTCGAGAGCGTCGAGAGAAGCCGATCCTGCACTTCCTTGATGCGGCACTTCTGCAAGCAGTAGTCGATCCGGGCCGTCCGGCCTTGCCGGGCGACACCCTTGAGCTTGGCGCGATACGCCAGGTATTCCCGGACTCGCATTTCGGGGTACAGCGGCACGCTTTCGGGCAAGTACCCGATCCGCTGTCGGACCTCCATCGACTGATACATGACATCGTACCCGGCCAACCAGGCGTACCCGCTAGAGGCAGGCAACCAGGTGGTCAGGATGCGCATGCAGGTCGATTTCCCGGCACCGTTCGGGCCAAGAAAGCCGACGAGCTCGCCGGGTTGCACCTGAAACGAGATATTGTCCACAGCCAGTACGGGGCCGTAGTTCTTGACCAGGTTCTGAACGTGAATTGCGGGCGTTGCCATGTGCGGGCTGCTCGTGCTGCGGGCCGGGGAAACGCCAAGTACAGTCGTGGCTGATGATATGACGCCAAACCAGGGCGACAAGCGCCCAACGGCGCAATGCAAGAGCAATCTGAGCCTCGCAGCGGTTCGCACCGATTTGCGGGTCGTGCGGGAGGGGAGAGACCGATTCGGCAACCGACAGCAATCACACACGACCCAGATATTCCAGTTTCACCCCTTCCGCGAACATGACTGCCAGAGTAAACTTTCAACATTCGGTCCTCCTGCCTGTACTCCTTTTCTGCCGGGTGCTGATCCATGACCCGCCTGCTTGCCTCACTCACCACACTGCTCGTTTTGTCTCTCGTGGCCCTGGGCGATTCACCAGCCAACAAGCTGGAGATCGCACCACAACCTCGCGAGAAAGCACTCCCTGAACCGGCCGTGCCCAAGATGCCGCTCACCGGGTTGGTGAAAGCCAAACCGATGTTCGACGCTTGCATCTACCACTATGGCGTCGGAACCACGAACCAGGAGTGTCAGGCCTTCGTGGATCAATCGTTGGGGATGTACTACTCGTATGTGTGGATCGAGGCGGCTCGTGCGGCCGAAACGGCGCTGAGCTACGATCCCGAGTGTGCGTACGCCTGGTTGCAACTGCACCGATCGCTGGAGAAATGGGGTCGTGGCTCGAAAACCCCAAGCACCGCTGGCTGGGCCGGCTCTCTCGGTGGAGCAGCGTTCGCCACTCTGCCGGACCAGGTGACGAAATCGCCCGCAGACTACGCTCTGGCGATGGCCCGCAAGCTCATGCCGCAGGCGAGCCACCGCGAGCAGTTGCTCATCCAGGCTCGATTACAGGAAAAGGGGATGTGGCCCGGCGTGGGGCCGGACCAACGGAAGAAGAAGGCGCAGCAATCGCTCGACGAACTCTTGATGCTCTACGAAGACGACGAAGAAGGTTGGTTCTGGCGCGCTCAACTGGCGAACGGCGATGGGCCCCATGCGGCCGCACCGTTCTACAAGGCACTCCTCAAGGTGAACCCACTCCACCCGGGTGCAAATCATGAGTTCGTTCACTTCTTCGAGAACGTCCGCCGTCCCGCTCTCGGATGGCCCTATGCCGAAGGCTACATGAAGTCTTCACCGGGAATTCCCCATGCCTTCCACATGCAAGCCCACCTCGGCATGCGCATCGGCAAATGGAATTACACCACCGATTGGTCCTCGAAGGCGCTCGAACTGCAGCTTGCCTACCACAAGCATCAGGGCGTGAAACCATCGGAGGATCACCAGTTCAACCACCACATGGAAACCCTGACGCGCAGCCTGGTGCACGACGGCCGCTTCGCCGAGGCCAATGAACTCAAGGTGAAGGCTGAAGGCTACAAATACACCTTCCGACCCGAATGGTTCCGCATGGCGCTCGCCCAGAAAGATTGGGAAGGCGCTCAAAAACTGATCGACCAGTACCGCCGCAGCGACAAGGCGACCGGTGCCTACTACGCCGCACTTGTGGCACTCGAAAAGGGCGAAACCGAGCAGGCCGGCCGGGAAGTCGATACCCTGCGGCAACTGCAGCAGAGCCGCAAGAACGATAAATCGCTGGAACGCCGATTGTGGGAAGCGCAAGGGCTTTACCAGTGCCAGAAGGGAAACGGCGAAGCGGGCGTGAAGCTGCTCAAGAAACTCGTCGATTCCACGAAGAACGACTTCGGGCACCACTCCTGGGGCAACGGTGCGGTTCACATGGAATCCTGGGGCATTGGCGCTCTTGAGGCGGGCCGGGCGGTGGAAGCCGAGGAAGCCTTCCAGGAGGCGCTCGCTCACGATGCCGGAAGCGTGCGGGGCGCACTGGGGCTCTGGGCGTTGTGCGAGCGACTGGGTCGCACCGAGGAAGCCAGCCGATATCTCAAGCTGGCCCATCGCTGCTGGGGGCGGGCCGAAACCCAAGACTTCGCCTCACTCAAAACCGACATGGTTCGGCGGGCCATCCGTGTTCCGACACCGACCACTGCGGCGACGAACGAAGACAACACCAGCGGGAAATAGCGCCGGCCCGGGTTCTGGCGTGGTGCGAGCCCGGGCTCACACCCCTACCGGTCACTCCTTCGACGGACTCCACCATGATGCGTTCAATCCTGTCCGTGGCACTGGTTGCACTACTGGCCAACACCCTCGCCCTGCACGGGGCTGATCCGTGTGTGTCTGGTATCCCGGTGGGGCAACGGCCGGGGCCGTACAGCTTCCTCGTGGCCACCGGCCCCCAGCGGGGTCAGCAGACCTGCTACATCTGCGAACAACACGAGAACAATCTCCCCGCCGCGGTTGTCTTCTCCCGAACAACTTCGGAGCCGCTGGCACAACTTCTCACGAAGCTCCACGCCACCGGTGTTGCCCAGAAGAATCCGGGCTACAAGGTGTGGATGACGCTTCTCGCCGAAAAGGCCGATCTCGATGCCCTGGCCAAGTGGGCTCAGAAAGAGGGGCTGAAATCGGTTCCCGTGGGCACCTTTGAAGACTCCGATGGCCCGCCCGCGTACAAGCTGCACAAGGACGCCGACGTCACCGTGCTTCTCTTCACCAAGCAAAAAGTCGTGGCCAACTTCGCCTATCGGGCCGGCGAACTGGATGAAAAAGCCATCGAGGAAATCGTGAAAGCCGTCCCGCAACTCTTCGAGAAGAAGTGACACCTACCGCGATTGCTTCGCGGCACGGGCGGGCGAGTTCCCTATCATTCCTCGATGAGTCTATCTCGCCTGGTTATGCGCATGGTTCTGGGGCGTCGCCTTCCGATCAACACGGGAGAGTTGCGCATTCGTGGCCTCTCGGCAGCAGTCACGATCCGCCGTGATGCGCACGGTGTCCCCCACATCGACGCCGCTAACGAAGACGATGGCACGTTCGCGCTTGGGTTTTGCCAGGGGCAAGACCGGGCGGCCCAACTCGAAGTGCTCTGGCGGGTCGTGCGTGGCCGCCTCGCCGAATGGGTCGGCCCCAAAGGCTTGGGTGCCGATCGCATGAGCCGCCGGATCGGCTTTCGCCGCACCGCCGAGAAGCAACTGCCCATCATCGCCGAACCGGTCCGTGCTCAACTTCACGCCTTCGCACTGGGGGTATCCGCAGGGAATCGCGCAGGACTTTCGCAGAAGCCACACGAGTTCGCCATTCTCGGTGGGGAGCCCTCAGCGTGGGACACCGCAGACGTGCTGGCCGTGCTGAAGCTGGAGACGTACCTGCTACCCTCGAACTGGGATGCCGAACTCGCACGCATACGCATCCTGCTCGCCGATGGCCCGGATGCAGTCATCCGTCTCGATCCAGTTGGAGCATCAACACTCCGAGAGAACCTGAATCAGCCGGGAGTTCCGAACGGGACACGGGGCACGCGGCCCAACACACCGGTCATTCTGGAGCAACTTGCCGCCGATCTGGCCAGGCTTCAAGCAGTGTTGCCTCGTGGCGGAGGTTCCAATAACTGGGCCATCAATGGCAGCAGAACGGCAACAGGAAAGCCGCTCCTGGCCAGTGATCCCCACCTGGCACCCACTGCGCCGCCGCCCTGGTATCTGGGTCACATTCGTTGCCCGGAGTGGGAAGCCGCCGGAGCGGGTTTCGTTGGTACCCCCGGATTCGGCATTGGTCACAATGGCTTTGCCGCCTGGGGCGTGACCGCCGGGCTGACCGACAACAGCGACCTGTTCGTTGAAACTCTCGGAGCCGACGGCAAAAGCGTCCGCGAAGCCGATGGCAGCTTTACGCCGTGCGAGGTGATCCGCGAGGTCATCAAAGTTTCGGGTGCGGCCGATGTCATCGAAGAGATTCTTGTCACACCGCGTGGCCCCGTGCTCACGCCTGTGCTCGAAAACATTTCGCAGGCCGTGACACTCCGCGCCGTCTGGCTCGACGCTTTGCCCGTGAATGGTTTCCTCGGTACCGTGCGGGCACGCTCGTTCGACGAGTTTCGCCAACCGTTCGAACACTGGCCAATGTTCCCGTTGAACATGCTCTATGCCGACGCCGCAGGAACAATCGGCTGGCAACTGGTGGGGCAACTGCCACAACGGCGCGGCGGCACTGGTCTCGTGCCGTTGCCCGCAGATCTCCCGGGAGTGGGTTGGTCCGGGCTGGTGCCATTCGAAGAGATGCCCTTCACCATGAACCCGGAAGCAGGCTTTCTGGCAACGGCAAACAACCCCGTGCCCGGGCGGCCCGAATTCGGTGCCGATTACTGCGATGAATACCGAGTTCAGGCGATCAGTACCGCGCTGGCCGCCCGCACCGGCTGGACGGCCGCCGAGTGCCTGTGGCTCCAGCAGGATGTTCAGTGCTTGCCCTGGACCGAGATTCGCGACATCGTGCTGTCACTGGAGCCGACCGATGCCGATGCACAAGACGGGCTGAAGCTACTGCACGATTGGCATGGGCGCGTCGAAGTCGATTCCGCCGCTGCGGCGATCTTCGAACTTTTCACCGCCGAGATGTGTGCCCGGGTGGCTCGTGTGGCCGCGCCGAACTCGTGGCTGGTGGCACTCGGAGAATCCGGCTTGGGGGCCGACGGACTTAATCTGTTTACCGATCGCCGCATCGCGCATCTGGTGACGTTAATTCGCGAACAACCCGCGGGCTGGTTCACCTCGTGGCCCACCGAACTGTGCGACGCGCTGGCGATGGTGATGAAGAAACTCCGCCGCGATGTGGGGCCGGGGCAGGCTTACTGGGGTTGGGGCCATTTGCGGCAACTGCGACTGGAACACGCGATACTGGGGAAGCACCGTTGGCTCGGCCCAATATTCAACCTCGGGCCGGTACCCTGCGACGGCGATTGCAACACGATCAGTCAGGCCGGCAGCCGTCCGGCGCATCCCACGGCCTTTACGCACAACATGGCCAACTTGCGCACGGTCTTCGATCTGGACGATCTCTCGAAGAGTTTGTTTGTCCTCTGTGGTGGTCAATCGGGAAACCCGTGCTCGCCCAACTTCGGCGATCAGTTCCCGTTGTGGCGCTCGGGTGAAGCGATCACAATCGCCTGGGATCAACCCACGGTGATCCGCCAGGCCAAGCAGACCTTGCGACTTCTGCCGGCATCCGATTGAACCACGCAGTTCGGGTTGCCCTGACGCTCAAGGTTCGTTATTTCCCCACACTTCCCCCGGCACGCATTCGGGGTGCAACTTGCGGGAGCGAACCATGCGGTGGTTCTCTGATCGGTGGGTCGATCTGCTTTGGCTAGTGGTCTTCGGCGTGGCATCGTCCGCGTGGTGTCTGACGGCCGCGACCCAGATTGGGGCAACATTCGACGAGCCGTTTTACATCAAGGCCGGGCTGACGAGTTGGGGCACGGGCAGCAATAAGTTGCTCATGCGTGCCGGTACGATGACACTACCGATCGATGTGCAATCGTTGCCGGTTTATTGTTGGGAGCATCTCCGCGAGCAAGCGTTCCATCCCGAGCAGGAATTGCACACGGTTCTACCCGTGGCGCGAGCCGCCAACCTCGTGTTCTGGTGGGTGCTACTTGCGTACGCGATGCGTCTGGGCCGGCTGTTTGGTGGTGCCTGGGCGGGTCGCATCGCCGTAGCACTGGCAGCTTGCGACCCGAACTTGCTCGCCCACGCCACACTGGCCACCACCGATATTGCCATCGTCGCCAGCATGCTCATTCTGGTGTACCACTTCTGGCAGGGTTTGGGCCGCAACTGGGCACGTCGGGTCTTGATTCCGGGCGTGTGCTATGGCGTTGCGATTCAGACAAAAGCGTCGGGGTTGGTGTTTGGAATGGAGGCCATGCTGGTCCTCGGCTTGTGGCATCTGGCACGCACAGGCGCGCTGACTCCGCCATCGGGGGCCGCACTCCGAGAGAAATGTCTGCACGTCTGGCACGCGGGTTACGGCCT
>JBGTAO010000608.1:0-6712 GCA_041749835.1 Gemmata sp.
GGTCGCCAATGACAAGCGGTTGTCACAGGTTGAACTGGCCAAACAGATTCTTGACGACGCCACCCCGCGTGAGCAGCGGGAAGCGTTAATCCGCCAGGCAATCCCACGTGCGGACGAAGTGATCTGGGCGATGACGGTCGATCTCGATCGCGATGAGGTAAAAGAAGAGTATCGCCGCATTCCGTGGGTTTGGCGTGTCGCCATTGCAGCCGGCAAAGCGAACGATGCCAAAGTCCTTGCGGCACTCCTCGAAGTGTCGCTTCCCAAAGTCGATGAACCACTGCGCGACTGGCAAGCGGTGGTACTCGGTGGTGGCATCATCAATGGCTTCAGCCTGGACGGTGTCTGGCCGGGAGCCCGGATCACGGAGTTGCTGAACGCACGCCCCGGGTTGGCCAAACGATGGCGTCAGACACTACAGCTTGCCCACACGATGGCGGACAACGAGAAAGTGCCGACTGGTACCCGTTACGATGCCTTGCGAATCGTTGCGCTGGACACGTGGGCCAATGCCAAACCCCGGCTTGCGAAGTATCTGGGCAAGACGGTCGATCCGGAATTGCAGCAAGGTGCGGTGAGCGGTTTGGTCGATACGACCGATCCCGAAGCGGCGAAGGTTCTGGTGGCGGTTCTCCCCGATTGTACTGCGGAGAACCGCAACTTCGCGGTCGCGGGATTGCTCCGCACACCTGATCGGATTGCAGCGCTTCTCACGGCCCTGGAGAAGGGGACTGCCAAGCCGGAGTGGCTCGCTCCGGAGCAGGCGAACCAACTTCTCAAACATCCCGATGCCACAATGCGGGCGCGTGCTGGCAAGCTGCTCGGCAAGCGTTAACCGCGCCCGACATAGGGCATCTGTGTTGCCATCACGGTCAGAAACAGCACGTTGGCTTCGAGTGGTAGGCTATCCATGTAAACCACGGCTGCGGCCACGTGCTCCACATCCATTGTGGATTCCGGGGCAAGTGCTCCGTTCGCCTGGAGCGCACCGTCCTTCATCCGCGCGGTGAGTTCGGTTGCCGCGTTGCCGATATCGATTTGACCACAGGCGATGTCGTGCGCCCGGCCATCGAGTGCGATCGCTTTCGTCAACCCGGTAATGGCGTGCTTGGTGGCGGTATAGGGCGCGGAGTTCGGTCGGGGTGTGGTGGCCGAAATCGACCCATTGTTGATGATGCGGCCGCCACGCGGCGACTGCGATTTCATCACCCGGAACGCGGCCTGCGTACATAGGAATGGCCCGGTCAGATTCACATCGACAACGGTTCGCCACTGCTCCACGGTCAACTGTTCCAGCGGAATTGGCGGAGCACCAACGCCGGCGTTGTTAAACAGGAGATCGACGCGGCCATAGCGCTGAACCACCTGCTCGAAGAGTTGGTTTACGGCCATCGCATCGGCCACATTGGTAGGAACGGGCAACACCTGCTGCTGGTATGCTCCGGCCAACTGCACGGTTTCCGCCAGCGCATCGGAACGTCGCCCGGCCACGGCCACAGCGTAGCCTGCCCGCGCCAGCGCCAGAGCAACCGCTCGCCCGATCCCGGAACCGCCACCCGTTACGATTGCGACTTTCCCATTTGTTGCCATGAGCTTGACCTTCCTCAATGCAGACACAGCTGTTTCCGGTTAGATTGTAAGCCTGCCAACACCACGAAACAGAAGCTATTGGAGAAGTTCATCGTGTCGCGCACTGATCTCGCATGCCTTACCTTGCTGTGGCTGGGTGTCGGTTCTGTTCAGGCGGAGCCGCCCCGCCCGCCAATCGAAGTGCCCAAAGCAACCGATCCGCGCCTGATCGTGGAGCTTTTCGCTGCGGCACCGGACATCGTTCAGCCCATCGCGGTCGATTTCGATGCGAACGGGCGTTTGCTTGTCGTCGAGAGCCACACGCACTTTCGCCCTGCCAGTTACGACGGCCCGAATTTCGATCGGATTCGCATCCTCGAAGACACGAACGGTGATGGCAAAGCCGACCGGTTTACCACATTCTTCGAAGGCACCACGGCAACGATGGATCTGGCGGTTCACCCGGATGGCTCCGTGTATGTGGCCACACGCAACGAGATCGTGCGACTGCGCGACACCACCGGCGACGGTAAGGCCGACGAGAAGACTCGCATTGTCTTCCTGGAAACGAAGGGCAACTATCCCCACAACGGCCTCAGCGGATTGGCGTTCGATTCACGCGGGAACCTCGACTTCGGCATGGGGGAAAACCTCGGCGAACCGTACAAACTGATCGCTGCCGATGGAACCACGCTCACGGGAGGCGGCGAGGGCGGGAACTATTACACGTGCACCGCCGACGGGAAGAAGCTGCATCGTGTGGCCACGGGGTTCTGGAATCCGTTCGGTGCGGGCCGCGATCTCTTTGGGCGGTTGTTTATCGTGGATAACGACCCCGATGCCTCACCACCGTGCCGGTTGCTGCATGTGGTGCCGGGTGGCGATTACGGATTCCAGTTTCGCTATGGTCGGGCCGGGCGGCACCCCTTCCAGGCGTGGAATGGGGAACTCGCTGGCACACTGCCCATGATGGCGGGAACCGGGGAATCACCTTGCGAAGTGGTCTGTTATGAATCGGACGGTCTGCCCGCCGAGTACCTCGGGAACTTGCTGGTGCCCGCGTGGGCCGATCACCGCGTGGAGCGCTATGTGCCACGGCAAAACGGGGCCAGTCTTGTGGGAGATCGGCAGCCCTTTGTTCAGGGCGGGAAGAACTTCTATCCTTCCGGATTGGCGGTTGCGCCGGATGGTTCGCTGTACGTGAGTGACTGGGGTTCGCAGAGCTACCAACTGCACGGCAAAGGTGCGATCTGGCGCATCCGCTGGAAGGATGCCCGTCCCGCCCCGCGACCAGCCGATCCGAAGCAGGCGCTGTTCAGCCTCCATCGCCCCATCCGTGAGGCTGCGGCCAGAACACTCGCGAAGACCGAACCCGGGCGTGAGTTCCTCCGCGAACACCTTCTGGCCGAAGAAGTGCCCGTGCGGGCTGCGGTCTTGACGGCACTCATTGATGCCGATGATCGCAAGGTTGACCTTCTGGCGATCGTGAACGATCCAGAGGTAGAGTTGGGCCGCCGCGAGCTGGCATTACGGGGTTTGCTGGCACGTGGTGACGATGTCTCCAAGATCGCGCAGGCCAACATCGCGTCGTCGCTGAGGGATCTGGCAATTACTGGGCTGAAAGGCGATGCCGCCGTCCCGTTGCTCATGCAGTTCCTCATCAATCCCGATCCGTTTCTGCGTCACGCTGCTGTGCAACAACTCGCACAACTTCCGGAGTCGTTGTCGCGGATCATTCATACGTCCCTGACCGAGCCGAAGGCGCGAATCGGTCTCCTGCTCGCCTGGAGGGCGTCCGGCGAGCGTGACACGGTGCCGATGCGAGTTCTGGCGGACTACCTGGAAGATCCTGACCCGGATGTGCGGTTCCTGGCAATGAAATGGGTCTCGGACGAGAAGCTGACCCCGTTTCGTGGCGCGATCGCCAAGTTGCTGGAACAACCTCTGCTCGATCCGCGAGCTGTCGTTGGCGCGGCCACGACTCTGGCTCGACTCGATAACAAACCCATCAGCGATGACAATCTCGCCGGCTACTTTCTGGAACGCCTTCGTAACAAGCAGAGCACGCCCGCAACGCGCCTGATGGCGATTCGTGCTATCCCTTCCACGCAAGCAAAGCTCAAGACGGACGAGTTGATCGATCTGCTGAAGCAGGCCGACCCGGCATTGCGTGTAGAGGCATTACGGGTGTTGAAGGATCGCGCCGATGCCAAGGCCAAACCGGCGGTTATAGCGCTGGCCCGAGACGACAAACAGCCGGTTGCGGTGCGAGCCCAGTCGCTTGTCACACTGGCGGCACTACCACTCCCGTACGATACTGATCTCTTGATTCAACTGAGTGGCGGCGAAGATGCGGAACTCCGGCTGGAAGCGCTCCGGGCGCTAGTGGAGGCCAAGTTGTCGCCCGAGCAACGACAACTCCGCGCCGCGATCAAAACGAAAATTGTGGCGGAAGATCAGGCCAGCGCTCGAATCAACAAAGTGCCGATCCACACGGACAGACCAGCCGCGAAAGATACCGAAGGGTGGCTGAAACTCCTGGAAGGGCCCGCAGATGCTGAAGCGGGTCGGCGGATCTTCGAACAGACCCAGTTGGCGGGCTGCTTTAAATGCCATCAAGTCGAGGGACGCGGAGCGAACGTCGGCCCCGATCTCAGCCTCATCGGCCGCACCGATCGCCAATGGATTCTCGAATCACTCCTCCGACCCAGTGCCGTGGTGGCACCACACTACCAAACCTGGCAGGTGCAGACACTCGACGAACGGACTCGATCCGGTTTACTTGTACACACGAATCTGGATGAATCGCAATACATCGACGAGAAGGGAAACCGCTTCAAGGTGCTGGCGACCGACGTTCAGGAACTCAAAGCGGTGAAGAATTCGATCATGCCCGAGGGGTTGCTGGATCGCCTCACCGACCAAGAGATCCGCGATCTCATCGCCTACTTGCTTACGTTGAAGTAACTCGGCGATGAGCGTGTGGTGATCGCCCAACGTTTCAACAACAATTGCCGTTCTCTCGATCCTGTTCGTTGTCGCCGGGATGGTGGACCATCTGTGCCCTCGTTTCGCGAGAGCCGGCAGAGATTCGATTTCGTGATAGACAGACTACCCAGAGCGGGTTACTTTTCTCAGGGTAGCATGCGTTCGGCAACTCGTACTTGCTCTGACCCTCTGAGTGCTATCCAAAATGAACGTGGTTCGAATTCGTAATTGGTTTTGCGTGATGGCCGTGTTCCTGGTCATGGGTTGTTCGCGGACCGCACCTCCCAAAGTCGAGAGTGGACCGCCAATTGTGACCATTGCGCTGCCGAAGGTCGAGCTTGTCATCCGCTATGCCGACATCACCGGCCAAACCGATGCGGTGCAAACCGTGTTGGTGCGGTCACGCGTGAGCGGCTTCATCACGCGGGTCGCCATGTCCGATGGCCAATTCGTCGATGGCGATCTGTCCCTCTGGGGGCTGCTGCTCCGACAGGGAACGCTGCTGTTCGAGATAGACCCCGTCACGTACGAAGCCGATGTCAAGGAAGCCGAAGCCAAGGTCGATGTTGCTCAGGCGAAACTGGAACTGGCCCGGAAGAACGAAGCCCGAGAAAAAGTGGCCCGGGATAATGGCGTCAGTAGCCCACAGCAATTCGAAACGTTTGTGGCACAAACTCTGGTCGCCGTTGCAGAACTCGATTCGGCCAAGAGTTCGGTTGTGAAGGCTCAGCAAAATCTGGGATGGACCAAGGTTACGGCACCGATCAGTGGCAAAGCCGATCGCGCCTATCTGACTGCGGGCAACGTGGTAACCGGAGGTGTGACGCAGGGGACCGTGCTTACCACCATTGTCTCCATGAGCCCGATGTATGTGTACTTCGATGTGGATGATCAGACCGTGCTCTACTACCAGCGCCTCATACGCGAAGGGAAGATCGCGCGACCCAAGGAGGGCCTCGCACTGGTGGAAGTGGCGCTCAAGGACGAGACGGGCTACCCCCACAAAGGGTACATCGACTTCGTGAGCAACCGGCTCAGCCCGAGCACCGGTTCACTCCAAATTCGGGGTATCTTCCCGAACGAAGACACGGTGATGACACCGGGGCTATTTGTTCGCGGACGCGTGCCATTGGGTCAGCCAGCGGAATCGGTTCTCGTGCCGGATGAAGCGGTGATCACCGATCAAGGCCAGAAGATCGTGTTTGTGGTGAACGAGAAGAACATGGTCGAGGCACGCACCGTGACACCCGGTTCGATGGCTTATGGGCTTCGTGCGGTTGAGGGGCTCGCCCCCAATGATCGAGTGATTATCAAGGGCTTTCAGCGGGTTCGCCCCGATATCGAAGTCACTCCGGAGGAAGGCACGATCACGCTAAAGAAGCCCATGAACTGATCGCACCGCGGTGAGCGGGTATTCGAGAATCGTGGCGTGACGATTCACGAACCAGCAGTGAGAGTCCGTGCGAAACGTCTCCGGTATGAATTCCTCGCCCGATCGCATTGCATCCCTGGATCAGTTCCGCGGCTACACCGTTCTGGGGATGTTCGTTGTCAACTTCGTGGGTGGGTTGCAGCACGTTCCCAGTGTGTTGCTACACCACCACACCTATTGCAGCTACGCCGACACGATCATGCCGCAGTTCCTGCTGGCCGTCGGCTTCGGGATGCGGCTCTCGCTCCTCCGCCGTCGTGAGCGCGACGGAACCGCGGCCGCCTACCGCCATTTCGTCAGCCGTTGCCTGGGCTTGATGTTGCTGGGAATTGTGGTTTACCACCTCACGGGGAGTTACCAGAAGTGGTCAGAGATCCAGGAACAGAGCCTGGGCGACTTTCTTCTCAAGACGTTCAAGCGACACCCTTTCGAGGCACTCACGCACATCGCGGTCACTTCGCTCTGGGTTCTGCCCGTGATTGCCGCAGCAGGTTGGGTACGTGTGCTCTTTACCGTTGGATCTGCGGGGTTGCACGTCTGGTTCTCGCAAGCGGGTTACTACACCTGGAACATGACGAACCCGGTTGGCATCGATGGCGGTCCGCTGGGATTTCTCACCTGGACGATCCCACTCATCGCGGGTTCACTCGCTCACGACTGGGTCGTGTCGGATTCGCGGGTGGTGCTGAGGTCGCTGCTCGCGGGCGGGTTCCTGATGGCTGC
>JBGTAO010000609.1:0-1815 GCA_041749835.1 Gemmata sp.
CGCCATCGACGGTTGCCTGACCGATCTGCCAACGAAGCACCAAGACAAGATGGCGACACTGATGACACACAACTTCCAAACGTGGGGCGATGTGTCACTCCTAAACGCGTAAAGTATAGCACTCCATCCCGGAAGTTTTGCGACACTATGTGGGGTCAGTATGTTTCGAGGCGTTCTGGCCATTGCGATCGTTGCTCTGGGCTCCAGCAATAGTTGGGGTCAACCGGCCACTCCGCCACCCGGAAGTGGAGCGTATTTTGGTGCTGCCCCTGGGCAAACCTTTGATGATAAGGCGGTTTTTACACAGCCTCCGCCAGCACCAAAACCTGTCACTGTGCCCGATGGGTCGCTACCAGCACTACCGCCCAAAATCTGGACGGGTGCCGTCGAGTTTGGCCTCAACGGTGGCCAAGGCGACACAAACGTCTTGAACATCAAATTCGGCACCCAGCTTGATCGGAAGACCGAGCGGAACCTGTTCCACACCGACTTCCTGTATGCGCTCAATCGGGAAAACGGCACGATCAGCCAGAACCAGGCTCTGTGGAACTCGCGTCACGAACATCTTTTCACCGACACCCCCTGGAGCCTCTTTTCGGCGCTCCAGATCGAATACGATCAACTACGTTCGTACGACCTCCGATTCGGTCTCTACGGTGGCCTCAGTTACGCCTGGTTGAATAACGACATCACGCTGTTCAAGACTCGTGCGGGTGCCGGTGCCATGCGAGAAATGAGCACACAGGGCGGGCCACCTGGCAAGTGGGTGCCAGAAGCGGTCCTCGGTATGGATTTGAACCATAAGTTTACCGAACGACAAGCATTCGTTTCCACCGTGGACGTTTACCCGAGTCTCAGCAACCTGGGCCAGTATCGCGTTCGAGCTCGCGCGGCTTACGAAATTCTTGTCAACCCCGATTACGGCATGGTACTACGGCTCGGCATTCAAGAGCGCTACGACAGCAACCCCGGGGAAGGCCAACGGAATGCGTTGAACTACTTTGCAACGCTCATGTTTCGGTTTTGACGCCTCAACTGCAATTCATGAAGATTCTGTTGATCGCTCGCCATCCGGTGCTGATTGGGTTACAGTGTCCCGAGTTGCCGCTCGGCCATTGCTGCCCCGTCTCTTCGCTGGCGAGAACTCTCGATGATTGCCCGATCTCAATCCCTTGCGGCATTACTACTGACACTCACGATCATCACACTTGCAGTGGTGTCTTCGCTCGGCAGTTCCTCGTCAGGTAGAAGTGGACTCGATCCAGAAGTCGTGCCACCTCCAGCGGACGCTCCGCGCTACTGGAAAGGGAACCTACACACGCACTCGCTGTGGAGCGATGGGGACGATTTTCCCGAGATGATTGCGGACTGGTACAAACAGCACGGTTATCAATTCCTGGCACTCACCGAGCATAACGTGATGGCGGAGGGGAACCGGTGGATTGATTCCGCGTCGAATCCTGTTCGTATCGCAGCGGTCAAGAAGTATCGCGCGCGCTTCGGTGATCGTTGGGTCGAACGACGCACTCAGGGTGAGAAGCAACAGATTCGGCTCAAGCCCGCAGAAGAATACCGAAGCCTGCTGGAGGAACCCGGGCAGTTTCTGTTGGTCTCGGGTGAGGAAATCACACACAGCGTTGCCAAGCGACCGATTCACATGAATGCGATTAATCTCCGAGACACGATTAAACCTCTTGATGGCAAGGACGCAATCGAAACGATTACCGTTAATCTCAGACAGGTGGCCGATCAGCGGAAACGGACCGGTCGAATGATGATCGCATTCCTGAACCACCCGAACTTTGGTTTGGGCGT
>JBGTAO010000610.1:0-3964 GCA_041749835.1 Gemmata sp.
CGGCAATCAGACTGAGTTCGCTCAGAAAGAATTCACCCTTCGGGCCTTCGTAATAGGTGCGGCCTGGACCGCTTGCCGGCAAGCGATTATCGGGCAAAGCTTCCAGGCGAATCGCACGGGTACCCGCTGGCAATTCGCTCAGTGTCAACGTGTAGACATCGCGTTTGGTGGTGTCGCCGCTGGCAAAGATGGAGTCATCCTCTTGCAGCGTGAGCAGGCTGAGCCCTCCGGTGAGTTTGCTGGGCCGCAGTACCTTCCAGGCCACCGAATCCTTGCGTGTTTCCTGATCCCACTTTTTGAATACCGTCAGCATTTCGGGCGTCATCGCCTTGACGGCTCGTGCGGCTTTCACGAGTTGCAGCTTCTTGTCGATCTCCTGATGCTTCATGCGCTCTTCGGCCGAGTAAACGGTCATCTCGGGTTCATCAGCGTTATTGAGAAACGCCAGAAGCCGATAGTACTCGGTGTGGGTAATGGGATCGAACTTGTGGGTATGACATTGGGCACAGCCGAGGGTGAGCCCCAGCCACGTGGTCGCTGTCACATTCGCGCGATCGACCACTGCGTAGTAGCGGAATTCGAGCGGGTCGATTCCGCCTTCTTCGTTCAACATCGTGTTGCGGTGAAAGCCGGTGGCAATGCGTTGGCTCGGGGTCGCCTTGGGTAACTGGTCGCCGGCCAATTGCTCAATCGTGAAGCGGTCGAAAGGCATGTCGTCGTTGAGTGCCCGAATGACCCAATCGCGGTAGGGCCAGATCGAGCGCTGGCGATCTTTCTCGTAACCGTTCGTGTCGGCGTAGCGAGCCAGGTCCAGCCATTTCCGGGCCCAGCGCTCTCCGTACAGCGGTGAGGCGAGTAACCGATCCACGAGTTTCTCGTAAGCGTCGGCGGCCGAGTCCTGGACAAAGCGATCCACCTCTACGGGTGTTGGGGGTACGCCGAGCAAATCGAGTGAGAGTCGCCGTATCAGCGTGTAGCGGTCGGCCTCGAGGGATGGCTTCAAGCCGTTCTGTTCGAGTCGTGCGAGAACAAATTGATCAATGGGATTGTGGGCCCAACTCTTCAGTTGGGGGTCGGAACTCTCAGGCAACTTGGGACGCTGGGGCGGCGTGAACGCCCAGTGCGGTTCGTACACCCCACCTGCCGCAACCCATTTCTTCAGGATCATCTTTTCCGCTGGCGTGAGCGGCTTCTTCACCGAGGGCGGGGGCATGATCTCGGCTTCATCAGTGGCATGAATGCGGCGAAGCAACTCGCTCTGATCCGCACGGCCGAGCACGCCTTTGGCCCCTTCTGCCGTATCGAGACGTAAATCGGCCTTGCGCGCGGCGTCATCTGGCCCATGGCACTTGAAGCAACGAGCCGCGAGAATTGGCCGCACATCGCGGTGAAAATCGACATCCGCCGCGTGCGCCGTCGATCCGCACGAGGCCAGCAGTAATGACCAGGTCCAACGCATACTTGCACCTCATAACCGGGCCACGATCGCCTCGGTCAATTCTGTCGTGGATGCCGTACCACCAATGTCCTTTGTGCGCACCTGGCCTTCGAGCAACACGGTATGGACCGCATTCTGAATCCGCCCTGCGGGTCCGATCTCGCCCAGGTCGCGGAGGAGAGCAATGGCCGGCAAGATGAGTGGCAGTGGGTTTGCCGTATCGGGGCGTACGGCTTCGTACCCCGCACCGTAGACCGCTTCGTACACACGCACCCCATCGCCCTGATTGATCGCGGCAGTGCAACTCACACCGCCGACGAGGCCCGCACCGAGATCGGACAGGAGATCGCCATACAGGTTTCCAGCGGCCAACACTTCGAATTGCTGAGGATTGCTCACCAGTTGCATGCAGGTGTTATCGACGATCAACTCTTTCGGCGAAATCTCGGGGTAATCGGCTGCGACACGGCGGAAGCAATCGAGAAACAAGCCATCTGCCATCTTCAAGATGTTGGCTTTGTGAATGCAGTGAACCGACTTGCGGTGGTTGTTCCGAGCCCACTCGAAAGCAAACCGAAAGAAACGCAGGCACGCGGATTCCGTGACGATCTTGAAGCTCTGCACCACACCGGGGACGATCTCATGCTCGCTGGCCGTGTAAAGGTCTTCGGTGATCTCGCGGATGAGGGTGAAGTTCACATCCGTAAACCGGCTGGGAATCCCAGGCAGATTGTGAACCGGACGGATCGACGCAAAGAGGCCAAGGCCACGCCGAAACGCAACGTTGTAGTTGGTGGGCACAACCGGGCCATGTGCGGTCGGTGTGCCGGCACCCTTGGGTTGTAGCAGTTTCGTTTTGAGCGCCAAACCGCACGCCTTCACCGCGTCAAAGGTCTCTTTGGGTAAGGCATCACGAGCTTGATCGAGCGCGGCCCGACCGGCGACATGTACTTCAAACTCGATCGGCACCTGGAGCACCTCGAACAGGCGGCGGATCGATGCCTCCTGATCCAACCCGATACCACCACCCTGTACGAACACAACCTTCGGCATGCGCAACACCTCACGGCCCCGGAACACCTCTGTTATCTTATCAGCGCACGTGCTCATGGCGAACAACGAGTAACCGAGGCTTCGCTTGAGAGTGGGACATCAGAGGCGATGTCGGATGGTCCAGAGATCGGGGAAGAGCGTGGTGAAGAGCGATTGCTTCAAGAACGCGACACCCAGCGAGCCGCCCGTGCCTTGCTTATTTCCAATGGAACGTTCGACCAACTTGATGTGGCGATAGCGCCATTCCTGCAAGCCTTCATCAAAGTCGGTCATCAGTTCGAAGAGGATCTCCAGGTTCGGCTGCGTTTTGTAAAGGTGCAGGATTCCGTCGGCTACAGTTTCGTTCGGAATGGTGGGAAGTGTGGGATCGCGCTGCAACAATTCGTCCGGAATCGACACGCCGAATTGCTGCAGGAAGTGGTAGAAGGCCACCACCACGGACGGTTCGTGCAGTCGCCGCTCCAGTTGCTGATACGTGGGCGTTCCCGGTTGCTGATACTTCAACATATCCGACCGCTTGTACCCGAGCAGGAACTCCAGTTCACGGAACTGCGCGGATTGAAACCCCGAGGCTTTGTCCAGCCGATCCCGGAAGCTCGCGAAGGACATGGGAGTCAGCGTCTCGACGATATCGACCTGTTCGACGAGCACCTTCATAATGGTGCGGGCTCGTTTCCAGGTGCTTATAGCGGGGTATAGCCAGCCGTTGAAGTAATCGGCCTTGATCTTGTCCAATTCGTGGAGGAGCAACTTGAACCAGAGTTCGTAGGCCTGGTGCACGACGATGAACAAGAGCTCGTCGTGTTCCTCCGGGCTGGATCGTGGCTGTTGCAATGCCAGCAACTCGTCGATCTGCAGGTAGTCGCCGTAAGTCAGCTCCACGATTCCCCTCCGCCTGCTGTTCACGCTTCCCAAGTGGTCACGGCCAGGCACAGCGCCACCTCAGTTGTGTCAAACTCCGAGGTGCTGAATGATCTGCTCCGTAATGGTGGCAGTGGTTCCTTCGCCACCAAGATCGCGTGTGAGGCCAATTCCCGCTTGCAAGGTTTTTATCACAGCAGCTTCGATCCGCTCGGCTGACCGCCGATGCCCGACATACTCCAACATCAGCACGGCACTGCGGATCACGGCAATCGGGTTCGCAAGACCTTGCCCGGCGATATCGGGCGCGCTCCCATGCACGGCCTCGAAGACTGCGAAACGTGCACCGAAATTGGCACCAGGCACCACGCCCAGGCCTCCCACCAGCCCCGCCGCCAAATCCGAGATCACATCGCCAAAGAGGTTCTCCATCACGAGCACGTCATAATCCGACGGATCACGTGCGAGTTCGAGGCACACATTGTCGATGAGCTTTTCCTCGAACTGGATAAACGGGTAATCCTCGGCAACGGTGCGGGCGCACTCCAGGAACAGCCCATCAGAGAGCCGCATGACATCGGCTTTGTGGCAAAAGGTGACCAACCGCCGACC
>JBGTAO010000611.1:0-11125 GCA_041749835.1 Gemmata sp.
GCGGCACCGCAGCGCAAAGAGGAAGTGAAGTGGGCCTCGCAGGGGATCATTCAAAGCGTGGAAGCCGGAGATCCCAACACTCGTTCGACCAATTGTCGCCTTCGGGAAACGGGAAAAGGTTGACAAGCTGCCTCATGATCCGTGAGATACAACAACATTCGATAGCCGTAGCGCGAACGCTCGGCCGCCCGCAGGCGTATAGGTCAACAGGATTGTGCCTGAGCTGATTGTCGAACCTGACTCGGACGAAGATCTCCTCGCTCGGCTGCGAGACGGAGAGCGAGACGTATTTGGTCCACTCGTCCGCCGCTACGAGCGAGAGCTGTTCGGCTACCTGCGCCGCTATGTCGGCGACGACGACCTGGCCGACGACGTGTTCCAGAACACGTTTCTCCAGGTCTTCGTCAAGATCCAGCAGTACGAGGTGGGCCGGCCTGCTCGCCCGTGGCTATACGCGATTGCCACAAACCAGGCAATCGATGCACTGCGGCGCAGGAACCGGCGGACGGCGGATCGACCGGCGGACACCGTGGCCAGCTCCGATGAGGACGGCCAGCCTCGACCGTTGTTCGAGCTGCTTCCCGCACCGGGCGACGGCCCTTCAGAAGTCGCGGATCAAGGCGAGCAGCGCCAGCGGGTCCGGGCCGCGGTCGATCGCCTGCCAGAGTTGCTGCGTCAAGCCGTGATTCTGGTCTACTTCCAGGGACTCAAGTACCAGGACGCCGCGGACGCTCTGGAAATCCCGGTGGGTACGGTGAAATCGCGGCTTCATGCCGCGCTGACCAAACTGACGGAAGACTGGTCCGGATCGAACCATCAGGGCGAAGTGCCAGACCAGACTCCAGAACCGGGCAGCCCCGAAGCCCAGCCTCGCAAGGGAGCTTTGAGACCCAAGCCATGACCGACGAAGAGCTCTTCGGTTACCTCTGTAATGCACTCGCAGCGGACGAACGAACCGCCGTCGAGGCCCAACTCACGGGCAATCCGCTCGTGGCGACGCGGCTATCCCAACTGCGGGTCGCTCTAGCTCCGCTGGAAGTGGACCGCGAACCGCCGCTTCCTGCGCCGGGATTGGCCCTTCGAACCATCAGCCGACTCGCCGCTTACCTTGCGGACCACCCGAACGGAACTGCAAACCACTCCGAGCAGAGTGGAGCTTCCGAACTCGGCAATCAGATAGCGGCCGCCGCCACGCTTCCCGTGCCCAATGGCGATCACCGGTTGGCTACGCCGGCTCCGCGCAAGCTGGGCCGAGCGCCCCGTGCCGACCACGATTCCCGCCAGGTCGGTGGCCGCTTGCGCCTCGATCTGGTGGTAGCCTGTGGCATTGGTTTGTTCGCGTGTGGCCTGCTGATCTCGGGTATTGGCAAGGTGAAGTCGCGTTACGAGATGATGGCCTGCGAATCGGCACTCCGCACGCTCCATGCCGGCCTCACGAGCTATGCCGATCAGCACGATGGCCGCTATCCGCAGGTGGGCGTCGGAACGCATTCCACGGCCGATAGCTTCGCCTCGATCCTGGCCGATGCTGGCGTGCTCCCCACGAACTATCGAGCCGCCTGCCCTTCGAACGAAGCCACCGAGCCCGTGAGCTATGCCTATTCGCTCGGTTACCGGACCCCCACGGGCGGTCTGGCGGGGCTTCGTCGGTCCGGGGCAGGTGAAGCCCGCGAGCACGACCTGCTCCCGATCGCAGCCGATTACCCGGCGACCGGCGTGGCCCTCGGTTCTGGCCCGCTCAGCCCGCACGATAAGACCATGAATGTTCTTTATGCGGGTGGAAATGTGCGACCCACAACTTCGCACCTGATCGGCCCGGAAGGCGACGATATTTACCGCAATGCTTATGGGCACGTTGCTGCGGGGGCACACGCGGCCGATGTCGTGCTCGGCCGGCCGGGTGATCGTCCGTGAAACCAGTCGCGTCGGGAGTCACGCTCCCGACCGCAACATTCCTCTCGCAAGTGAACCCCCATCTCTTCCCAGTTCCCCCGTCTCTTCAAGTGGACTCGGTGCCGATCGCCGATTTTTGGGCGGTGTCGCCCGTGTGTGGCCGTTATGCGTGTTAGGATTGATTGGGTTGCGGCCACCCCCAACAACTCGAGCCAGCTGAAGACGCGATTGCCCAGGCGGGTCTTCGGTGAACAACCAGGCGCGAGTTGACCGGCACGCACACCGAGGCGCTCGTGAAACAGACGATTCGGCTCCGCGGTATCAGCGGTTCCATCAAAGGGCAAGTTTGGGAATCCGACACGCTCTTGCGTGCCGGACGATTGGGTTCATTGGAAATCGTGCTCGATGATCCGTCGGTGAGCCGCCTCCATGCCAATGTACGTTTGGGTGATGATGGGTGGTTTGTCAATGATCTGGAGAGCACCAACGGTACCTACGTGAATGGGGTGCGGATTGGCCCGGAGGAACACCAGGTCAAACCCCGCGATATCGTGCAGTTCGGCAAAGTCGCAGTGATGGTGGAGTCGAACGACGCGACACCCGACGGCCCGCCCAGTAATCAGCAAATTGTTGCCGCTGCTCCCTCGACATTCGAAGAAGGCATTCGTCGGATCGCCTTTGGGCGCGATCAGGTGCCCCGCGCCGGGCAGCAACTGATCGCGCTCTTGCGGGCGGGGCATCACTTCGTCAACCTCCAGAGCGAAGACCAACTGCTCGATGCGATTCTCTACGACGCGGTGAGCGTGTTGGAGGCGCAGCGCGGTGCGATCGTGCTTGCCGAAGGTGAAGAGCCCGACCCCAAGTTGCGCTTACGGAAGATTGCCGTGGGGAAGGGGCACACCCCGGGCCGCTTCCACTTCTCGAAAAAGCTGACGCAGCGCTGCTATGCCGGCGGCGTGTCGCTGCTCTACAGCACACTGAATACCGACGAAGAAGCGCCGATGACGCAGAGCATCGCTTACGGGGCGATGGCCAGCGTGCTGTGTGTGCTCTTGCGAACACCACGCAAACGGTTGGGGGTGCTGCACCTCGACCGGAACATGAGCCAGAGCGCCTTTACCGAGGACGATCTGCACCTGGCCGACGCCCTGGCGGCACACGTCTCGGCGGCGATCGAAAGTGCCCAACTGCTTCGGAAGCAACGCGAATTCTTCCAGAAGACGATCACGATTCTGGCGCAAGCCGTCGAACTCCGCGACGACTATACCGGTGGTCACACGCAACGTGTGACCCGGTATGCCACCATGCTGGCCGAGCATCTGGAGTTACCGGAAGAACAGGTGGAGTTGATCAAGGTTGGCAGCCCATTGCACGACATCGGGAAGATCGGAATCGACGACGCGATTCTGCGCAAGCCGGGCAAGTTGACGGCCGACGAATACACGACTATGAAGACGCATACCACGATGGGCGAGAAGATCCTCTCGACCATTCCCGAAATGGAGCCGATCCTTCCCATTGTGCGCAGCCACCATGAACGCTGGGATGGCAGCGGTTACCCCGATGGCCTTGCCGGCGATACGATTCCGTTTCTAGCTCGCATCGTGGCCGTTGCCGATGCGTTCGACGCCATGACCTCGCACCGACCCTATCACGAGAACCAGAAGGGCAAGCCGCCGGCCTGGGCGTTCGCGGAAGTGCAAAAGCAAGCGGGCCGTCAGTTCGATCCGAACTGTGCCGAGGCGTTCCTCGCCATCCGCGAAGAGATCCTCCGAACCATGATCGAATTGGTGCCCGATCTCGAACTCGAAGAGCCGATCATCGCGGTTCCAGTCGAAGATTACACGCCCGACCCCCGGAACTGATTCTCACCCCGTTCGCTACCGTGGTACCACACCGGCACTTCTACCCGGCGTGCTCCAGCTCATATCATGAACTCCAGATTGCTCGAAGCACGGCATCAATCGAGTAGTGCCCCACTGGAGGTGTGCAATGAGCCGACCCGAGCCCACCGAGTACGCCGCCTTCTATGAGACGTACATCTCTCAGGTGCCCGAAACCGACATCCTGCCGGCGATCACCACACAAGGCCACGAGTTCCTGCAGTTCCTGCGCTCGATTCCGGAGTCCGCTGGAAGCGTTCGCCATGCCCCGTACACCTGGAGCGTGAAGGAGGTTTTGGGCCACCTGATTGATTGCGAGCGTATCTTCGCGTACCGCTTGCTGCGCTTCGCACGCAACGATCAGACGCCATTAGCCGGGTTCGACGAGAACAGCTATGTACCGGCGGGTCACTTCGATGAGGTTCCGTTAACCGATCTCGTTTCCGAATGGGAAGCGGTGCGTGCGGCCACGCAGGCCTTGCTGCAAAACCTCCCGGCCGAAGCCTGGGCACGCAGCGGCGATGCCAATGGGAACCTGGTCAGCGTCCGGGCTCTGGTGTTCATCCTGGTAGGGCATGTTCGACATCACGGCGCGATTCTTCGGAAGCGCCTGACCGGTGCATAATGCTACTGGTCGATGTGTAGAATACCTCCGAGCCGGGAAGGCTACCTGGCTGTTACCAACACCTTCGGTAGGTCGCGATGATTCACAAGCTCGCGTGCCCCTGCGGTGGGAAGCTCCAGTGCCTACTTTGCCAGGGGTGCGGGTGGTACGAATACGAGCCCGGTCCCCGCGGTTGGATGCCCTTCACTTGCCCAACGTGCCAGGGCAATCGGATTCTCCAGCACCCGGGGGAACCTGAGGAAGAATGCCCTACGTGCCATCGCGGGGCGTGGATCGATCCGGCTGATTCGCCCGTTACCTTTCTGGGCAAGGTTCGCAAGATGTTCTTCGGCGGTTGAAGCCATCAGTTCGCCGGTTTCAGGAACGTGTTCACCTGCGCGGCCACCCGTTCCCCCTGCTCGGCACAATCGCCCATTGCTACGCCGTGGTAGGCATTGCCCGTCAGAAACAACCCGGGATGTGCGGCCAGCTGGGACTCGATCCGGGCGACCCGAGCCAAATGGCCGACGTTGTACTGCGGAATGGCCCGCGGCCAGCGGACGATGCGCCGGAACACGGGTTCACCGGTCAACCGCATGGCCAGTGTCATCTCGGTATGAACGGCTTTCGCCAGTCGGTCGTCGTCCCAATCGGCGACCTCGGCGCGATTGACCCCACCACAGAGCGCTCGCCACAGCACGAACCCTGGTGGAGCGCGATCCGGGAAGATGGACGAACACCATTGCACGCCCAAGATGTCGCGGCGCGTGTTCTGCGGAGCGATGTAACCGAACCCATCGGGTGACCAGGGACAATCGCTCTGGCGGTAACCGAGCGCGACTACGGCAATGCGGTTGTAAGCGATCCCGGCGATTTCCTCGGCAAGGCGGGAATCGAGTTCGGCCAGAATCGCTACTTGCTCGTAAGCCGGGCAGGCCAACACCACCGCGTCGGCCTGTAGGGAACCACTCTCGGTGCGCACCTGCCAACTGCTGGTTCGCGGTGAGTTCTCCGATGCCGAGATCCCGTGAACTTTCACACCCAACTGAACGCAGTCGCCCAGCTTCGCTTGTAAACCCTGGATGAGAACGCCGAGCCCTTCGCGGAACGACCACATCTTCTGTGGGCCTGGTGGCGGTTCACCTCGTTCGGCTGCAACGCGCTTGCGCTCCTTGGCTGCCCGCATGAAGCCACGGATGACACTGCCGGCCTTTTGCTCCATCACGGGTAATCGCGGAAAGGCTGCAGCCACGCTGAGCTTTTGCGGATCGCCGGCATGAATCCCGGTCACCAAGGCATCGGCAAACACTTCGGCGGCCTGCCGGCCCGCCCGCCGCGTCACGAACTCAGCGACCGATTCATCTGTTCCCGCTTCGGCGGGGGCCGATTTCCGCCAAGGTTCGGTCAGCAATTGCCATTTCCCGCGCAGCGAAAGCAACGACGTGGTGAGCAGTGCCAGCGGGCTGCCGGGGAGCTTCCGGAGCTTGTTGTGCAAGTAGAGATAGCGATTCGTGCGGCTCTCTTCACTCGCGGCAATCAGTTGATCCGAAAGCCCCAAGTCGCCGACAAGGTGGGGCACCGAGGTTGTGCGATCAAGGAACCCGTTGGGGCCACGCTCGACCCGGAACCCCGCGTGATCTTCGGTGCCGATGTTGCCGCCGGGGCGATCGCGCGGTTCCAGCACTGTGATGGTGAGACCGGGCACGCATTGTCGAAGTCGAAAGGCCACCGAAAGCCCGGTCAGCCCGCCGCCGGCGATCACGATGTGTGGCATGGAGAAATCGGGGCTCCTGAAAGGGTGAAAGGTCGGCACCGGAACGCAGCAATGCCTGAATTGTCGAAGATTGCAACCAGCCGGGCAAGCGGTCGCCTGGCACGTAGGCATTTCGCGTTCTACAGTTGCGACGGAGTCTGACCGCATTCGCCTGTGGCAGCGTAACGCACACATGCAACTGTTTTGCCCGTCTTGCCAATCGACCTTTCCCGGAGCGACCCGTTGCCCACGGTGCAGCGGGCTCCTCTTGATGCCACATGAAGTGGCCCCGGAAGCGCCACGCCTCCGCGAGGTGCCAGCTCCACCGGCTCGCCCAACAGCCGCTGGCCGTGTGTTCGTCGGCACACTGCTGACGTTGGGCGTCTATCTCGGCATTCGGCAGTTTGTTACCAGCCTGATCTTGGCGGTGCAGCCCGACCCGACCGCGTGGTGGCTCACGCTCCGTGGCCTGAGCGTGATCTACCTGGCCCAGATGCTCGCGGTTTGCGCCGGCGCTCTGATCGCGGCCGCGGGACGCACGAGCGGCTATGCTCTGGGGTTCGTCGTGGGAGCCGTCTGCAGCGGGCTGTTCTTGGCCTTCGAACTGTACGGCGGAGCACCGGCGAACCAGCTCGTGCTCTACCTGCAAACGCCGATCTTGGCGCTACTCGGTTTGATCGCAGGGGCTGTGGGGGCACGGGTCTGGGCCACTGCGCCGGAACTCGTGATGCCCGACTTGAATCCGAGCCGACTGAGTTCGTTGCAGTTTGCAACCGAGAATCTCGTCGAACGCTCACGCCCCACGAACTGGGTCCGGGTGCTGGTGGGCGTGATGATCATGGTGCTCGGTGTCTCGCTTGCTGAACAAACTCGCATGGCGATTCAAAAGAACTCGGCCGGGTTGCTGCGAGTGGAAACCATGATGCAGGGCGAGTTCATCACCTGGCAGATGGCCACATTCGCGGTCTTGCTGGGCGGAGTGGTGGCGGGGGCTTCGACTGGCGTCGGTATTCGACAGGGATTGATTGCCGGGGCTCTCGGTGGCCTCGCCGTGCTGGGGTTGTGTATCAAGTTGGGCTCGGCGCTGTCGCCCATCGAGTTCTGGCTCGGCCGGCTTTCGCTCTCCGATTTGCCACTCACCGATCCCCCGGTTGTGGTCGGGATTGTTGGTAGCATTCTGCTGGTGGGGCTCTTCGGTGGTTGGCTCGGCGGTACGCTCTTCCTGCCACTGGCGCGAAACCGACCGAAGCTGCGCATGGGCATGGATTGATTCGGTGCTCGCGCGAAGCCGGCGAACTCACACCTCGCGCCATTCCCCCCGAAACAGCGTTCGCCGCTCACCCGGCGGACCCTGCCAGATTAGTTCATGGGGGTCGTTTTCCTCGTGTTGCGGTAACGGCACTGCCACCAGATCCGCCGATTTCCCCACTTCCAGGCTACCGCATTCATGAGCCCAGCCGAGCGCCTCGGCGCCGGCCAGCGTGATCATGCGGAGCAACTGCTCGCCTGGGAAGTCCGGATACTGTGAATGCACGAAGCGGGCTTCGGCCAGGATGTCGAGATCGGGGTTCGACGCGAGGCTATCGGTTCCCAGGCAGACCCGCACGCCCCGGGCGAGCAAATCGCGGAACGGATGCGGTGGGTGTTGGAAGGCCGCGTGCGTGCGCGGACAGTACACCACTGTGACATGGGAACGGATCGGTGTATCCGCCGGTAAGTAGTTCCCATGCGCGTACAGCACCGGTCGGGGTGTGCCCGCGGCCTGAGTCTGTTCCAGAATCCAGGCGAGTGAAGGAGCGAGTACCGCGTTCTCCCAGATCCCAAGTTGGCGGAGGAACTCGACAAACGGGCCGCTGCGGTGAGCGAGCAGTTCGAGTTCAGCCGGGGATTCGGCCAGGTGTATGGTCACCGGCTTCGCACACCCCACCGATTTCATGAGCACGGCAGCATTCACGCTGTAAGGCGCGTGGGGGCTGTAGGCGGCCTGGCACCGTTCGTGCGATCGATCTCGAACCCACGCAACCGCGTCTTGCCACCGATTTACACCTTCTGCCGTCAGACCAATCACTTCGCGGAACACGATGGCCCGCAGCGCCGCATCGGCGAGCCGGTCCCAGCTTCCGCCATCTGCCGAGATATCGCCTACCAGGGTAGTTCCACTCCGAAGGCAGTCCTCAAGCCCCGTGCGGATGTCGCTTGCCACCTGTTGTGGAGTTCGTGCACGCCGGTAAGCAATCACACCGCGCAGCCAGTCGGTGAACTGTTCGGGCGCGGTCGGGGGAACAAGTCCACGGGCTCCGCTCAGATCCAGATGCGTATGGGCATTCACCAGCCCCGGAAGGAGTGCGGCGTTGCCCAGTTCGTCATCGGCCGCACGCACCCCATGTGGGTCAACCGCTGCAATCGTGCCATCACGGATTGTCACAGTTCCCCGGGCGAGTGGTGGACCGACGACCGGGAAGACCCACCGAGCGGTTAACGTGCGAGTGGAAGCCACAGAAGTGAACCTGCGTGGAGTCGCCGTGGTCAATAGCTTCGTAGCGGGGAACGGTGTTTCAGGTCGGTAGCCAAATGGTAAGGCCCGCGTCTGATAAGCGCGGCATCGTGGGTTCGATTCCCACCCGACCTATTCACTTCACCAGAACCCGGGTCCGCGAGTACGTCGGGGTCGGATCGACCGCGGACTTCTGGTCCGCTCTTGAGCTTTCCTGCGGTCGGGACGACCGCGGTCCCAGGCTGACGATGACTACGTTATCGTGACCGCATTATCGCTAGCGGGCGGCCTTCTGCGCGACGGCGACGCCAGCGAGCTTGGCGGGCATGAGCCGCGGCTGGCAATCGGTCGGAAGCGTGAGGTTGTAGAGCGTATCGCCGGGTTCGTTGCGATACACCTCGCGGTGTAAGCCACTGGCCACGTGCTTGAGCCGTTCGGCATCGAAGGCCGCGGGCGTCTCGCTGATCGGCTTGATGAACAATTGCAGCGGCACCGGCGGCGCGGTTTCATCGTCCTCGTCGGCGGCAAAGTTCGGTGCGTAGAAGTCGAGCCCTTCCACCCACTGACCGCCCACACGGTCGAAGAGCTTGGTTCGCGCGGCCCATAGATCCCATTCGCTGGCTGGCGCATCGGCCTTCGGTCGGTGGCTTTCCCACAGCACGAACGGCAGCGGCTCACCCGTTTCGCCCGCGTCAACACTCATCTGGCGGAAGAACTGATCGAAGAGGCGTGTCCCCACACCCATCCGGCGAGCCCAATCGGCCACACCGATGTAGCAAAGGTAGCCACCGTAGTTCGGAATCAGTGCACCGTAGACATACCCGGCGAGTGCCGTGGGATCGTCGGTGCGGCCTTCGGGAGCGGCTAGTAGCAGGTGCTTGCTCCAGCCACCGGGCCGGGTTTTGGTTCGGCTTTCGACCGATCGCTCAATCCAGTACCAGGGAATGCGCTCATCAGCCGCGAGTGTCTGCTCGTAGAGCCGACCCGCGGCTTGCGTCATCACGTCTGAGCTCTCGAACGCCTCCCACACGACGATTCGATTGTGCTGCACAAAGCACCTCTCCTGACCTCGCACCGGGGCCACACGAACAGTTCCCACGCCAGTCAGTCGCCCGCTTGACCCAGTACAGATTGGGGCTTGGCCTCCTCATTGTACCGCGTGTTTGCAAAATCCTCCGGTTGGCAACCGCGCCGCCAGCAGCTAAGTTCCTCAAGGGAGTACCCAACCGTCCGCCCCAAGTCCTTGCCCCGCCGGAGGTCTTCCATGGCCGCCGAGAAGTCGCGCCGATTCAGTTACGAATACCCACGACCGGCCTTGACAGTCGATTTGGTGATTGCGACACGCGAGCCGCAGGTGCGAGTACTGTTGATCCGTCGTTTGAAGGATCCGTTCGCCGGAACCTGGGCTCTGCCCGGTGGTTTCGTCGATGAGAATGAGCGGTTGGTCGATGCAGCGCGGCGAGAATTGCTCGAAGAAACAGGGGTGGTGGTCGCCTCACTCGAACAAGTGTATACGGCCGGTGATCCGGGGCGGGATCCACGCGGATGGACGGTTTCCGTGACATTTTTGGCACAGATTGACCCCAATTCCGGGCCTGCAGTGGCCGGCGACGATGCGGAAGCGGTGAACTGGTTTCTGATCGATGAATTGCCCGCCCTTGCGTTTGATCATGCTGTGATTCTTGACCGTGCCCGCGCGCTGCTCCTCACCCGCTCACCCTGACACCGCAACCCCGTGTGCGAACGCCGCAGCCACCTCGGCCACTGTGGCATAGTGGATGCCGATCGCCTGCCCCTCGACCTTCGTTTGCGCCTGATACAACCCGGCGGCAGGAACATCGATTCCGGCACTGGCATCTTCGACCAGCCACACCGCGAAGCCCGCTTTCCGAAGATCACGGGCAGCGAAGTAGCAGCAGATGTTGGTGGCGATGCCACACACCACGACCGTGGCGATGCCGCTGGCCATCAGGAAGGCCGCGAAACCGGGGTGTTGCGCTGTCACTGCGTAGGCTTCGAACTCCGGGTGGTAGCCCTTGTGCCAGATTGCGGAGAATCGCTGGGTGTGCAGGCCGGGAACGAACTCCGCGCCAGGAGTCCCGATCACGCAGTGTGGCGGATACAGGCTTTCGCGCTGGCCGTGGAACGAACAGTGATCGGCGGGGTGCCAGTCTTGCGTCGCATCGATGTGGGCAAACGGCAACGCGAGCAGGGCGTTGATCGCGGGGATGATCGCCAATCCACCGGGGACGGGAAGCTCACCGGGGCATAGCTCGGTGAAGCCCTGTTGCACGTCCACCACGAGGAGCGATGTCTGATTCGGTTGCAGCGTGTTCATGGTGTCAGTTTACCCGAAGAGTTGCCCTTTTTTCCCAGTCCAGTGGATCTTATACTCTTGCGACTCAGCGCCGGAGGTGCGCTGCCTGGCAGGATGCCGGTGCGGAAGGATGCCCATGGCGACCGCTCCCAGCCCGAATGATCTGACACGCCAGCAACTC
>JBGTAO010000612.1:0-3128 GCA_041749835.1 Gemmata sp.
CAACCGCCCGCGTTCAGACCGCGTTCGATACCCAACTCCAGCGAGGGAAAGCGGGTGTGTTCGCCGACAACGGAAGCCACGTGTTGATCGGCCGACATCCCGACTTTGATATCGGCCCCCTGGGTTTTCTTGGGCTGTCGGCCCGTCAAGAACGCGGCCATGGCTCGTGCATGATCGCCAGGACCATCACCATTCGGGCGAGCCTTATCGAGGGTCATTCCCGTAATGACATTGAGCTGATCTTTCAGACCGGCCAAGGGCTTGAGGATTTCGGGCAGGTCGCCCAGCTTCCCACTTCCCTTGGGAGTCCAGTGCTCCATGTTCACGCCATTCGGGACGTAAACGAATGCGATCCGGCGTGGTGCGGCGGCAACTGGTGCCGGGGCAGCGCTCGCGAGCGACTCCAGCCAGGGTAGGGCGACGACTGTACCCAATCCTTTGAGAGCGGTTCGACGGGTGATCGCGGATTTCATGGGCTTATTCACTCCGTTTGCCTTTACGCTTTTGGAATGGGTCCGATTTTACGATACCGAGGACATACGCGGAAAATCGATCTTCGCCAGCTTTTCCTGCCGAAACAATGTCGTCAAGAGCACACCTATCATAATACTCTAAACCACGCCCAAGGCTAAACGTCAGCAATTTCTCGGCAAGACAGCGTCGAAACAGTTCAGATTTCGTGAGGAGCACCTTCCGTAGTTCCGCTGGGCCAGCAAATTTCTCACCACCAGGTAATACACCAGACGAATCGATAGCTTGCTTGTTATCTTCCGTTCGCCAGCCACCGATTCCGTCGAAGTTCTCCAGACCAAAGCCCAGCGGATCAAGTTTCGCGTGGCACGTGGCACAACTCGGGTTGGCTCGATGTTGTTCCATTTGCTGGCGAAGTGTCCCTTTTAGCTCACCGGTGGGTGGTAACTCGGGGACGTCGGGCGCGGGAGGAGGCGGTGGGGTACCGAGCACGTTTTCCAGAATCCACTTACCTCGTTTCACGGGGCTAGTGCGGGTTGGGTTCGACGTGACCGTGAGCGTGCTGGCCAGTGTCACGATTCCGCCCCGGCGATTGTCCGGGAGTTTCACTTGCCGGAATTCGATTCCCGACACATTGGGGATTCCGTAGTGCCGAGCCAGTCGAGCGTTCACAAATGCGTAGTCTGAATCGAGGAACTCGAGAACGCTCCGATCCGACTGCACGATGTGCTCGAAGTAGGCAACGGCTTCTCGTTCCATCGCGGTTCGGAGTGCCTCATCCCATTCGGGGTAGTACCCCTTATCGGGCGCTATTGTCCTGAGGTTTCGAAGCTGCAGCCATTGCCCCGCGAAGTTCTCGGAAAGCCCCTTGGCTTTGGGATCTTTCAGCATCCGCTTGACCTGTGCTTCCAGGATCGCCGGCTTACGCAGTTCGCCCTTTTGAGCGATGCGGAAGAGCTCTTCGTCTGGCATAGACGACCACAGGAAGTACGAAAGGCGTGTCGCAAATTCAAAGTCGTCAATGGTGCGGATATCGTCGGGGTTCTTGGGGTCTGCCTCGACACGGTAAAGGAAGTGAGGCGAAACCAGTACGGCCTTCATCGGTAGCCGGATGGCCTTCTCGAACGGTTCGCCTTGCTTGGTGGCCAACTCGAAGAGTTTCATGAGCCGCGCCACCTCATCCGACTTCACCGGCCTCCGGAAAGCCCGACGTGCAAATTCGGTCAGGACCTTTTCCGCAGCGGCATTCGCCTGGGTTGTAGCACCCGGACGGGAAACCAGCAGCAAGGCCACGGAGGGGGAATCGGGAGGTGTCACCGGGTTGATTGGTCCTTCGACCTCCAACATGTCGAGACCGAACTCGCGGGCTTGCTTCTTCTCTTTGTCTTCAAAACTGTTCGTGAAGGCGACTGCGATCCGTTTGTCGCCAGCGGGGAACTTGGCCCTCACCTCATAGATTTGCGGCTTGTCCTGCGCTGCTTCGACAGTAAATGCCTTGACATCTTTGCCATCAATCCGAATCACAGCCTGGGGATATTCCTCACCGATCTTTGTGCCCCAACCCCGGAAGCGTATGACGTAGTCGGCTTCCACCGGGAAGTTGAACTTCTCCAAGAACGCGGAACCCTCCGAACGGAAAAGCATCTGTTTGGGCTTGAGATCCTCACGCTTCGCACTACGTGGAATGGCACGTAGACTGGGATTCGAGGGTCGAAATGGCGACTTGAAGCTCGCAATGAGCTCGGGAGTATTCAGCGCCTCGGCCAGCACCTTGTCTGCTGCGGCCATGTACTTTTCGAGTAAGATCGGCTGAAAGGAGAGCACATCGCCGATGTTGTCAAACCCATAACCCACGTCATCGGCGGGGAAGTCTTCGGCCGGTTTGAAATCGACTCCACACAGATCTCGAATGGTGTTGTTGTACTCGGAGCGGTTCAGGCGACGGATGGTGACCCGGCCCGGGTCTTTTACGGTGGAAGGATCGCAGTTGACACGAGTGAGTGTATTCTCCACCCAGTTGATGAAGAACTCTTTATCTTCTTTGCTCGGCTGTGGCTTTTTCTTGGGCGGCATTTCACCCGCGGCTAACACATGTTGAGCGGCTGCCCAGTCTTTCCGGTTCTTACGCGCATGGGCCTCACTGGTGTACCCCGAGAGCACCAAACCCGCCGAGGCCTTGTCCTCGTTGTGACAGCTCAGGCAATACTTGTCCAGGAACGGGAGAATCCGAGTCTTGAAGGTATCCGGTTCGGTTGCTTTCAGCGGATGTGCGACTGGCTCGTTAACGGGTCCTGCGGTCACGCTCATGGACCAGAATGAGCAGAGCCCGGCCAACATTCCTGCGCCGATCACAATCAGGACTGGTCGCAACGCCATCAGCGAGTCTCCCGAAACTCTGAAGTTGTTGGAACGTAACATGGTCAGCAGGTGGCCTGGGAAGGCTCAGGGCGGGGTAGTCGCACGAGGCAGTGTTGCTCTACTTGGGTAGTTATCAGCCTAACTACTACTCAATATCCAAACAAGCGAAATCGCTATTTGCCCAGGGTCTTTCAAAGTTATAGCGTTGTCCGGACGGATGAGTTACAACGGGTTATTGGGAGGAACCCCGATGACACCGTTGGATGGAACGCTCTACCACGCTTTGGCTCAGATCCCCG
>JBGTAO010000613.1:0-3720 GCA_041749835.1 Gemmata sp.
CGATCCTGGTGCTGTTTGCGATCTTCGAGAAGCGAAAAACCCACAACGTGAAGGGCTGAGAATCCGGGTGTGCCAGCGCATCCGGAAGTGTGAATTCTACAGAATCCAATTGGCGAGCCGGGTCAGGACGCTAAAATAAGAGTGTGCTGTGCGCAATCCCGGCGTTCCGACCCAAAAGACCCGCCATAATGCCGGACTGTTCTTCTGCTGAGCCCGCCTTTGATCATGGCCTTCGTCGTCAAGCAATCGTGAAAAGTATCCTCACCGACATCTTTCACGGTCGGCTTCACGCAGGGCAACGATTGGTCACGGAATCGTTGGCCAATCGCTTCCACGTCAGCCACACACCTATTCGAGAAGCCCTGATCGAGTTGTGTGGAATCGGCGTCGTCGAGTTGCTTCCCAATCGCGGGGCGGTCGTTCGCGCGGTGACGGCTTCCGATATTCATGATGTGTGCGAAGTCCGGCGCATCCTGGAATGTGAAGCCACCGCTGGAGCTGCCCATTCGGTGGATTTGGCAACGGTGCAGCGGATCGACACCGACATCCGTGCCCTTTCCTGCTCACCAGTGAACGCCAGAGCGGTGTCGCGAGCACAAGAATTGGATACGGTCTTGCATGACACGATCCGTGAAGCGTGTGGAAATCGGTTCCTGGCCGCAGAGTTGAAACGCCTCCGGACGCTCTTTCATGCGTTCCGGGATGTCACCTGGGAACTGGAGTTACTACAACGCGACTTCCACCGAATTGGTGTGGAAGCCACCGAACACCTGGCGATCACGGCGGCACTGCTGGCACGCGACCGCAAACGAGCGAAGCAGGCAATGGCCTCCCACATTCGCTCGGGAATCACCTACTGGACACTGGTCACCGCTTACCTCACCCAGTTACCCCACGAGCACTCAACAGCCGTTGCTTCGGCAACGTGATTTGGAGATCGACTCGATGACTCGCTACCTCTCGTTCCTACTCCCCATGTGCTTGCTCACGCTCGTCGTCCTTCCGTGGTCTGCACGCCCCGTGACTGCCGCGGACCCCGCACCGATGCCACGTGAGGTGAAGCCCGCCGCCAAGGGTACGCTTCAGTACAACCGCGACATCCGCCCGATTCTTGCCGAGAACTGCTTTGCCTGTCATGGTGTCGATAGCGCGGCCCGCAAAGCCAGCCTTCGGCTCGATAATCGCGATGATGCTGTAGAAAGCCAAGCGGTCGTTCCTGGGAAGCCTGACCAGAGTGAATTGGTCACTCGCATCTTCGCGGCCGACGGTGATGGCTTGATGCCACCCGCGAAATCGCACAAGGAATTGACCGCGGCTCAAAAAGCGAAACTCAAGAAGTGGGTCGCCGAGGGAGCACACTACGAACCGCACTGGTCGTTCATCCCGCCACAACGGCCACGGTTACCGGCTGTGCAGAACAAAGCCTGGGTGCGGAATCCGATCGATCACTTCGTGCTGAGTCGACTCGAGGCCGCGGGCATGAAGCCAGCACCGGAAGCGGATCGCCACACGCTGGCACGCCGCCTGGCGTTGGACCTCACTGGTCTTCCACCAACGCCGGAAGATGTCGATGCCTTCGTGAACGATACCTCCAAGAACTACTACGAAAAGTATGTCGACAAGCTGATGGCCTCGCCCCATTGGGGTGAGCATCGTGGCCGCTACTGGCTCGATTACGCCCGCTACGCCGACACCCACGGAATTCACTTCGACAACTTCCGAGAGGTCTGGGCGTATCGCGATTGGGTGATCGCAGCGTTTAACCAGAACCAGCCATTCGATCAGTTCACAACCGAGCAACTCGCCGGTGATCTGCTGCCCAATCCCACGTTGAATCAGCGTGTGGCCACGGGCTTCAATCGCTGCAACATCACCACCAACGAAGGGGGCGTGATCCCCGAAGAGTATGTGGTGCTTTATGCCCGCGATCGAACGGAAACGACGTCCGCAGTTTGGATGGGCTTAACCATGGGTTGCGCGGTATGCCACGATCACAAGTACGATCCCATCACGCAGAAAGACTTTTACTCGCTGTCCGCATTCTTCAACAACACCACGCAGAATGTCATGGACGGCAACGTGCATAACACACCACCGATCATTCCCGTTCCGCGCAAGGAAGACCGAGTACGTTCCGAACAGATTGCCAAAGAATTGCAAGCGACTCGCGTAAAGTTGACAGCTCGGAAAGAGGCTGCTCGCCCCGACTTCGAGAAGTGGCAAGGTACTGCGACAGCGGCAACCATCCTTGCTCGAAATCCGTTGACTGGGTTACGGTTTCATGCACCTTTGAACGATGGCGAAGCGAAAACGACTTCTTTCGCGGTGGATGGGCAGGTCCGCAGTAGCCCACTGGGAGACGGTTTCGCATGGGGTGCGGGGCCACGCGGCGGAAAGTCGTTACAGGTGAAACCCGCCGGGAGCCAACTGGCCGTACCCGAGGCTGGCGACTTTGATCGGACTCAGGCATTCACAGCAGCGGCTTGGGTCAAGGTGACTCAGCGCAACACCACGGGTGCAGTGGTGGGGCGAATGGATCCAAACAACAAGCACCGGGGCTGGGATCTCTGGCTCGAAAGCGACCGACCCGGCACCCACATTCTTCACGCTTTCCCCGAAGATGCTCTCAAAGTTGTGGCCAACAATCCGCTCCCCATCAACCAATGGGCACACGTGGCCGTGGTCTACGATGGCTCGGGGAAAGCTGCTGGGGCCACAGTTTATGTCAATGGGCAGCAACAACCGACGACCACCCAGTACGACACGTTGAACAACACGACTAAGACCGATGTGCCACTGACGATTGGTTCGCGGCACAACACCGCGCGGATCGGTAACAACCTCATCGAGGATGTTCGCCTCTATGAGCGGGCACTCACACAGCAGGAGCTCTCCCAACTGTCGCGCTCGGCTGCTGCGGTCGATGCTCTTGCGAAACCCCAGGCACAGCGAACGCCTCAAGAAAACGACGTCGCATTCCAGTGGTGGATTACGACCTTCGATCGGCCCAGCCATGAACTGAACAATACCATTGCCCAACTGGTGTCTGAAGAAGCAGCAATCAAGGAACGCGGGACCATTGCTCACGTGATGAATGAAAAGCCGGGCGAGCCAATGGCCTATCTGTTATTCCGGGGAGATTACGACAAACGTCGCGATCCGGTGAAAGCCATCACGCCACAAGCACTCCCTGCCATGCCAGCGGACTTCCCGCGCAATCGCCTGGGTCTGGCGAAATGGTTGCTTCAGAAAGATCACCCACTCACGACTCGTGTGACCGTCAACCGCTTCTGGCAAGAACTCTTTGGGACCGGCTTGGTTCGGACCAGTGGCGACTTCGGCATCGCTGGCGAGCTGCCGAGCCATCCCGAGTTGCTCGATTGGTTGGCAATGGAGTTCCGCGAACCCACCTGGCATGTGGCGGGACAAGCCCAGCAGGGTTGGGATATGAAGCAGTTCTTCCGATTACTGGTGACCTCGGCGACTTATCGCCAGGCTGCGGTCACAACACCGGAAAAGCTGGAGAAGGATCGTGAGAACCGATTGCTCAGCCGTGGCCCGCGCTTCCGGATGGATGCGGAAATGATCCGCGATCAGGCATTGGCCACGAGTGGCTTATTGGTCCGCAAGATTGGCGGGGCCAGTGTGAAGCCGTACCAACCCGAAGGAGTGTGGGAAGCGGTTGCGATGATTGGCAGCAACACACGCGATTACAAGCGC
>JBGTAO010000614.1:0-7213 GCA_041749835.1 Gemmata sp.
GGCTTCGGCGGCGAAGATGGTCCCGCTCAGGTGGACCCCACCGTGCTCACCGAAAACATTGGCAATGACCCAGTTCAAGCAACTGCGATGGGCTTGAAGAACATTGATCGCGTCATGGATCACCTACTCGCGGCAACGACCGACAAGGGTGAAGACTATTCGCTTCTCGAAGAAGTGTACGGCCAGGTGCTTGGGCACCGGAACCGGTGGCTTGCCGCCGTGGCCAAGCAAGTCGGTGGTGTCGTCGAAAACCGCACGCTCGGCGGTCGCGGTGGGGAAACGTTTGTCCGCGTGAGTAAGGACAAGCAGAAGGAAGCGGTCAAGTTCCTGCTAGAAAACGCCTTCACAACGCCGACGAAACTGCTCAATCCGGGTATCGTCAATCAGTTCAAGTTCAACGGGGCCACGAACTCGATCACCAGTCAGCAGCGGGCACTGTTGAGCAGCTTGCTCTCCTCGAACAAGCTGTCGCAGTTGTTCGATGCCGAAGTGCTAGACGGTTCAAAAGCATATACCCCGGTGGAATTGGTCGGTGATCTTCAGACGGGTATTTTCTCGGAACTGAACGCGGAAGACCCCAAGCTTGATCCAATCCGCCGCCAACTGCAACGGGCCTATGTGGACATCTTGAAGAACGAGTTCACCGCGGGTTCGTCGTCTCCAGAACCTGTAGCGATTCCTGGTCGCCGAGGTGGTGGCGATTCGGGCGCTCGTACCACAGAACTCCGTGGTGTCGCGCGGCAGTCGCTGACGAAGCTGGAGAAAGAGATTGGCACCGCCAAAGGGAAGGCAAAGGACGCCGCGACCCAGGCACACCTGGAAGACCTTCAGGCGGTGATCAAGGCGATCTTGACGCAAGACATCAAGTGATCGACTGACCGGATGTCAACGCGAACACCCCGGGCAAATGCCCGGGGTGTTCTGTTAGACAAGCAGTAACGGTTGCAACTTTACAAAGTCCCCAATACACGCAATCGAAACCTGCCCAAACGACTTGGCTCAAGCTCCTGTCGTCGTCGCCGGGACTGGAGGAACGCCAAGAGCTTTGGCAGGGCTTTTCCCGGTACCGCGACGATAAGCATCTCCCGCATTCCCGCGGGCGAGTCGCTCGGCCTCTTGTTCACTGGCGATCCCCGAGTGAATGAGGGTGTGATAGCCGGGTTGAGCTTTCTCGATGGCATCCCATTCGGACTGCTCACAGACCACGTTTCCCGAAACCGCTTGCTTGGGTAGCGTCATTCGGTAAACGACCCACGCGGTGCATGTCACTGTCTGCCTCATTCGTGCCTCGTGTAGGAGCGTTCTCAACTGGGCATTATACTCTTCCAACCCCGACAATACTTTCACCATTCCGAATTGAGCGGGAACCAGTGTATTAGGCAACGCTCAGGTTCGTGAGCTTTCTGATCGCATGTTCCGCTTCTGTGGCTTCTCACCCTGTGGGCGAAACTCGCGATTGTAGGAGTCCCAGGTGGGGCCGACATAACGTGGCTCAATCAAGATGAACCCCGCTCCCGACGTTGCATTGTCTGAAAGAAACTCGCAAAAGTGATTGAGTTGGTGGGGATCACGACCGATGGCAATTCGACCACGCCCGGTTTCCGGAACCCGTTCAATGGCCACTTCACGGACATTCAGGCCGGGATAGTCCTTGTTTTCACGCGGATCCACTTCCAGGAAAACATAAATCGGTGTGCCGAATCGCGAATCGATTACCAGGAAGTGCAACGGGTCTGGCACTGCAACCGGAAGTGTGCGCACGGGCAAAGGTAATGTGGCGACGACGGCACTAGTTCTCCGACTCCGTAGGGCTGGGGTTGGGATGTTCGCGGGCTGGCCACGATGAGCATTCCGAGACCGACGGGGAGCCACCGTGAGTGGAGTTACCGCAGTTTTGGCGGTTCGGATCTGGGGATTTGCCATCAATATCAGCCTTCCGCGGCGCTGGATCAGCCGCGTTGAGAAAGTGTGCCCACTCACCGCGGTGAGCGTGCAACGATTAGCGTCGACGGCCACTCCTTCGCAGAACATGTTGTGCGAAGCGATCCCGACCACTTTGGCCATCGAGTCAGCATGAGCCGGGCCGTAGCCAAACTCGTGACTGCATCCTACCCGTTTCGTACTTCGACTGGGGATTATTCCGGAGTGGGGCATCATTTCTCGGAGTCGGTGACTATGCTACCAGTGTCATCCCGTCATTCGGGGTGCGCCATCCCGGCTCACTGTTCCAGTGAACGCGAACCGGTCGGAGGCGGCAGGGCAATCCCCTGGCACCCACTCGATATTGCACCCGATGCTGGAAACACGATGGCCAATGGCGATGTTTATCACGATGCGGCTGTCAAAGTTGCCATTCGTGCAGGATTGCTCAGGCTCTGTCCCATTCATGCCCAACTCTACGACCCGGGGCAGCACGACTTTCAAGGTGCGGTCATGATGGCCGCCTACCTCATGAATCAATCGGATCCCATTGTGGCTTGCTTTCAGGACGATCGAACCCGGCTTAAGGAATTACTTAAAGCGATCTGTGAGAACCAACCCCTCGCCTGCCCACAATGCACCGCAGCGGCACATGCGTAGCACTCGGGAATCGAACTCTTCCGGAACTGCCAGAACTCCGAGATTGGCGTGGTTTGCAACCCGGCCGAACGATATAGCTAGAGAACGCGGAGATGTGCTAACCGGAAGTAGGGATTGACCCACAGCCGTTCGCGCAACTCGCAGAAACCCACAACCCGAACTGAAACGTCTCCCAAAGCGGGAGCCTTACTCACAGCGGAGTACCCGATGCCCGAACCCATCCCAGACGAACGCCGCCGGGCCGTGTTCGTAGCATTGGTCGCCGCACAAGACAGCGGGCTCAACGTCGGAGATTCCCGTGCGCGTGTGGCTACCGAATTTGAACTCACGACTAATGAAGTTCAAGCAATCGAGCGAGAAGGACTTGATGCCGGTTGGCCGCCACTGGGTGATTGATTCTCCTGGCGGAACTGACAGAGCGTGTGACCTGGCAACACTTCTGGCATAAGCCAATGGCCTGGTCACTGCTCTGGTCGATGCTACACGTTCCAATATCTTAAGGAATGGCTCTCCATTCCTGGTGCCACTTCCATTTCCAGCACCACATCCTGGACATGAGCGACATCAAGCGTGCAAAGCGGGTGTCCTGATCCCCGCGAGTGCCGATTTGATCGCCCGTCAGAATACATCCCCACGTATTCTGCCTGATCCTCCTACACCCGAGATCACCATGGCTACCCGGCTCCGGAATCGCCGTGCTCTGCGCGATCAACAAACGGCTCTCGAAGATTCTCAGCCCGCCGTCGATACCACTGACAGCGACACCTCCGAAGAAACTCCACCCAAGACCAAGAAGCCCCGCACACGTAAGGTAGCCGCTGATAAACCCGCCAAGGTGAAGGCCCCGGCCAAGCCGCGCGTGCGGAAGAAATCGGTGAAAGCGCCGCCCCGGATGTTCGCCCACTGGGTGGTCTGCGACAACGCCATGAAGCGTGTGGCAGTATTTGAATACCGCGACCGCAGCGATGCCGATGCCAAGCTTATCGAGATGCAAGAGCGGAAACCGGGTGGATATTTCCTTGTGCTCACCAAGGATGCCTATGTTCCCACGGACGTACCCGTGGCGGCGGAATAAGCGTACCCACATGAGTTACCGTGCCCGAGTCAGATCACCGGGTGTCCGGCGCTCTTGGGTCGGGCATTCGCCAGAATCGCAGCGTGTTGGCCTGCCGTGCTGATCGAACGTGGACTACCATCAAGTTGTGAGACGGTTCCCAGGATTTTTTCCGACACGCACTCCTTCCAATCGGGGTTCCCAATGGCAAACGTCCCGGCTTCCCCGCCTAATGCGGATTCTGGCTCATCGGATTCCGGAACCGATCGCATCCGCAATGCGATCTGTCGCTCAGTAATGACGACTCTGGGCCAACCCAAGGACTTTCTGAAAATCACGCTTCGTGCGGTGAGTGGCAACAGTTATCGGGTGAACGTGGTGACCGGCGAGCACTTGGCATCGGCTCGTATCGCACACAGCTTCTTCGTAACGGTGGACGAGAAAGGGAACCTGACCAGCTCCCAGCCGACCATAAGCAAGGCCTACTGACACAATACCAGCCTCCAAGGCCAGGCTATTAGTGCCGGAGTAGGTTCCCTTACTGCTTCGCGTCCCAAACCGACAACCGCTCACCACCGGTAACCAGGAGTTTGCCAGTGGGCGAGAATTCGATCACGGTTACAGGGCCGGAATGGCGACGGATTCCGATGATTTCCTGAGCGGTCCGAAGATCCCAAAACTTCACTTCACCGGTTTGGCTACCACTGACAAGCGTGCGGCCATCCGGGGAAACTGCCAGGCTGCTGACCCGCCCGACGTGCCCATACAGTGGGATTTCCTCACGACCATCCTCCAGTTTCCAGATTCGGATGACACCGGTTCGGCCGCCGGTGATGATGCGCTCCCCACCTGATAGGAAACGAAAGACCGACTGTTCATCCGTGGCAATGCTGGCCTTCAACTTCCCATCAGCAACAGACCAGACCCCCACAACGTTGGCTTCAGCCGGAGCCGCAAGATATCGCCCATCATCCGAGAACACGACATGAGCTATCGGATGCTGAGCATGCGTTTCAATTTGTTGGAGCTGTTTCCCGTCGTCCGTTTTCCAGACCGTAATCCGCCCGAGTTGATCGGCCACAGCTAACCGCGACGTGTCAGGAGTTAGTGCCGCGGAGACAGCAGTTGCGTCTGAACCAAGTGTGACTCGCAGTCGTTCCCGCGGCCGATTGCTAGCGAATTCCAACAGGCTGATCTCGGAGCCTTCGAAAAACACGGCCACCGGCAGCCCCTCAATGGAAACGCGCAATGCGGACACCGTGCGGCCGATGATGGAAACCGCTGGCGACTCGGTTTTCCTTAAGGGCTCTGTGCTGCGGAGCGACTCCTGAGCAGCAACAACGATGTGATTCCGATCGGAACCGGAACTGAAGGCAATGGCGCTGATTGGTGTCACCCACTCCGCGGCCCAGTGCCAGAGGTCCTGCGGTAACTCCCACGAGCGAATAATGCCATCCTCGCTCCCGGTGAACAGCACCTGGCCATCCTGAGTCACCACGCCGGCACCGACTGTTCCTACATCTCCCGTGGCGAGTTCAAACCGACCGCCGACTTCGATGAAGCCGGGCCGAGTCGGCATGATCACGGTGCGATCAGGCAATGTGGCAATCCAGGCCACATTACCAAGCTTTCGGCTCTGGGGGCTCATCCAGATGTCGGGAAGCGAATAAATGGCACCTGTTTCAAACCCCAGAACGCAGTTTGTTGCATCGGCACTGGTCGCGGCCATCACGGTCACACCATCGCCACAGTTCACGATGCGGGTTCGCGATTCCAGGTTCGCCGAGACACGCTGGACCGTTCCTTCTGCGCTGGCAAGCAACCACTGCTCGCCCGGTGCCAAGGCCAGCGCAGTCACACCCCGCGATTGTGTGGTGAGTGAAAGGGTTCGCGTTTCTTCGGGCTTCTGGAGATTGACCCGTCGCAGCTCACCCTGGCGTGTCCCCACATAAACAATGGAACCCGTTCGCGGTACAGCAACAGAACTTACCTGCTCGCCCAAGAGTTGTTGCCAATCCTCTCGATTGCGCAGATGGCCCGAAGGTTCGAGGCTCCAACAGCGTGCGGAACCCGTTCGCGCCTCCGACGGGCCAATCGAGATTAAGCTCGATTGATCTCCCGCAAATGCGATCTGGCGGACCGCCTTGTTGTGCGCCTGAACTTCACCCAGCTGAGCACCGGACTTGCGATTCCAGACCACAACCGAACCATCGCTGTGCCCACTGGCCAAGAAGTTGCCATTTGGCGAAACCGCTAATGCTGTCACTGCCCCATGGGAACTCACGATGTGCAGACGGTTGGCGGCAATGAGACGGGAAAGATAACCGTACGCAAAATCGGTGACATCACCACCGGTATCTGCGAGTCGTCGTGCAACGTCGAGTGACTGTTTTGCGCTATCCGAATCACCGGAACGCCAGGCCAGAAAGCCTTCCCGCACATTGCGAGAATACTCGCGCTGCTGATCGGTGCGGGTCCGTTCATCGCGCTCGCGCTGCAATGCCGAGTCTCGGTCCGTCTTCAGTTGGCGAAACTGATAAGTATTCCACGCCCCCACGGTGGAGAAAAACAATAGTATGCCGACGACGACGCCCAGCGCGACGAACTGATCGTTACGGCGTAGCCAGCGGGCCGATCGGCCCAAGCGATTCAGTGGCCGAGCAATTGTGGGCTGACCATCGAGAAACCGGCGCAGGTCATCCGCAAGGTCGATCGCAGTCCGATACCGCTTAGCTGGTGTTCGCGCCATGGCTTTCAGGCAAATGGCCTCCATGTCGCGCGGTAGATCCTTGCGCAACTGGCGAGGATGCGTCAGTTTTCCATCGATCGAAAGCCGCAATACCTCCACATCCGTTGCTGCCTCGTACGGAGGTCGGCCGGTAATCATCTCGTACAGGATGACGCCAAGTGCATAAACATCGGCCGCCGGCCCGACATCGGCATGTCGTGCTTGTGCTTGTTCTGGGGCCATGTACTTGGGCGTGCCCAAAATCTGCCGGGTGGTGGTTTCCGACGGGCCGCCACGTTCGAGCAACTTCGCCAGACCGAAATCGACAACACGTGGGATGTAGTGCTCGCCTCGTAACTGACACGAACCAATGGGCGGTTCTTGCTCGTAAGGATCGTCCTTGACTGCCTGAAGTATGACATTCGCCGGCTTGAGATCGCGATGCAACACACCGCGGTCGTGGGCGTGCTGCACCGCATCGGCGATCGTGGCCACCAGCCGCACGGCCTGCCGAATCGGGACCGGAAAGGCCTGTCGATCGAGCCATTCACCCAAAGTTTGCCCGGGGCAGAAAGCGGTGGCGATGAAGCAGACAGGGCCGAGTTCGCCCGTCTCATACACCGGTACCAGATTCGGGTGATCGAATTCTGCTGCAGCCAGCGCCTCGCGTATCAGCCGACGGCGCGCATCCTGGCTGAGAAGCATTTCCGGCCGCGGGATCTTGAGAGCGACTTCGCGTTCCAGCTTGGGATCATAAGCCAGGAAGACGATTCCGCACCCGCCCTTCCCTAACTGCCGGCGAAGCTCGAACCGACCCACCCGGTGCGGCGCTGATGTGCTAGCCGCTGACG
>JBGTAO010000615.1:0-4254 GCA_041749835.1 Gemmata sp.
CGTCGAGCCAGGCGGCGTGGTCATGGTGATCTGCGCCTTCGGCTTCATCTGGCCCACCACGGCCTCGCGGAGCCGCATGGAGTACAGCATGCGGACATCTTCCTTCACGTCTTCGAACTTCTTGGGAGTACCCTGCTTACGAGCAGTTACGAGAATCAGGTGGTAGCCAAACTCGCTGATCACCACTTCCGTTATCTCGAATGGCTTGAGAGCGAATGCGGCCTTGGCGAATGGTTCCACCATGGCACCCGCTCGGGGGAAGTAGTTCAGATCGCCACCATCCTTTTTGGACGGGCAAACCGAGTATTCCTTGGCATAAGCTGAGAACAACTCCTCCGTCTTGGCAGCGCGAGCTTGTTCTTTGGCCAAGGCGTCGGCGGTCGGAGGCAGTGCGGCAACCGCTTTCTGGGCCTCTTGCCCGACGACCTGCTTGATCCCCAGCAATTTCTGGTTTGCTTCCTTCTGCTTGGCTTCATCCGTGCCCGGCGTCATGAGAATATGACGGGCCCGCACCATGGTACCATCGAAGACATCCGGGCTGCTATCGAAGAGCTGCTTGAGTGCTTGATCGGTACCCTGCTGCTTGATGAACTTTTCCCACTTCATTTGGGCCGTTACTTCACTCCGGAACTCGGCTTCCGTGAGCATCATCGTTTCGAGTTCTTTGGCGTAATCCTTCTTCAGTGTGATCAGTTCGGCCCTCAGCTCGAGCAGGAGTGCGTCCACTTCCTTGGGTTCAATCGTCAACTTGATTGCGGTGAGGTACTGATCGATCAGCACGTTCTCGATCAGGTGCTGCATGATCTCTTTGCGAGCGGTCTCCTGATGAGCCGGTGGGAACTGCCGGAGTGCTCGGTAGACGGCAACCTCGGGAATCACCTGGCCATTCACCGTGGCCGCATTTCCGGTCGGTCGAACGACGGGTTGGGTCATCGGGGTGACCACGGGCACAATCGGGTTGCCTGTTCCAGCAGGTGGGGTGGCCGGAGGCGTGCCGGGGGCCTGCCCGGTCGCGGTCGCCGCCATTGCCGAACCCAGTACCAGAACCGCCGCTCCGCGAGTGAATCTGCGCATCGTGTACTCCTTACGCGCTCCGCCGGACAACTCCCGCCCTTGCCCCAATGCGGGGTATTTGCCAGGTCCAGTGGCACGGGTGATATCGTGATGGCCAGGGGTGTCAAGACAGAAAAGGGTTTCCCCAGTGTGGTGTGAATGCGTAAAGTGATGGTACCTGGCGAACACTGGTCAAATGGAGTCACTCCATGCGCTGCTCTTGGCTTCCCCCGGCGACTGCGCTCTCACTGGCAATTGTCTTTGCTGTGGCGGTTGCGAATGCAGAAGATCCGATACCGGTCGAGCAGTTGCGGCCCGTTCGGATCAAAAAGGGGCAAACCACACCCACGAACCCCAAGCTCATAGATGAAGAGGCGCTCAAAAAGGCCGATCTCCCCGCGGACAATGGCGAAAAGCTGCTCGGCTATCTGAAACAGCGCACCCTCTCCGACGCCGACCAGGGCAAAATCACCGGCATCATCAAACGCTTTGGTGCCGATGACTTTGATGAACGAGTGAAGGCGATGGATGAGATCGAGTCGTTCGGCCCAGCAGCGGTTGGCCCACTGAAAGCGGCGGAGAGCGACCCAGACCCCGAAATTGCTTACCGAGCCCGGCATTCACTCAAGAAGATGGAAAAGGTTCCTCACTCGGCAGTCGCCGCGGCTGCGGTGCGTGCGATTGTGAAGCTCAAACCGGCTGGGGCTGCGGCGGCGCTGATTGGATTCCTTCCCCTTGCCGACGACGAAACCGTCGCCGACGCCATTCGGGCCGCTCTCATTTCGCTTGCCGTGACCGGTGACAAAGCCGATCCCGCTCTGATCACCGCCTTATCGGACAATTCCCCGATCCGGAGGTCCGCGGCTTACGTTGCACTCATCGAAGGTGGGCCTGCTGGTGAGCGAATTCGCATCAAAGATGCCTACCCGAAGGTGCGTGAAGCGGTACTCAACGATCCGGATGCCGAAGCACGTTTCACCGGGCTTTGGTCACTGATTCAGACGACGCGCGAGAAAGAGTACCTTACCGAGTTGATTGCGCTCATACCCAAACTCGGTCGCGGGCGAATCTGGCAACTGGAAGACCTCCTTCTGCAACTCGCGGGTGAACACCCCACCGGTGGTCGATTCTTGAAAACGCCCGAGTCGCTCGCCAAGGCCAGCACCGCATGGCAAAATTGGTTGAAGGACAAGGGAGCGGCGATCGATCTGGTCAAGTTGACTTACAAGCCACGTACCCTGGGCCTCACCGATCTGATTGAGATGGATTACCGCGGCTACGGTCAGGGGCGGGTCGTATCGCTGGGAACGGACCTCAAGCCGAAGTGGACCATCACGGGTGTGAACAACCCCACCGATATGAAGCTCGCACCGAACGGAAACGTCTGGGTGGTCGAGTCGAATAACAACCTGCTCACGGAGCGCACCAAGACGGGCACCATCGTCACACGGCGAAATGTCGCGCAACAGCCGTTGAACATGGATCTCTTGCCTGATGGGGGCATGGTCGTGATCTGCCGGAACAACATCTTTGAATTCGACAAGGATGGCAAGCAAATCTGGTCGTTTGCTCGCCCGATGTACGACATCATGACCGGGCAACGCCTGGAGAATGGCGAAACCTTGGTGGTGACCAATGCCTTCCAGGGTGTCAACAGTTTCCGGCTCGACACCAAGGGGGCCGATGCGAACAAGAACGCCACCTTTGGCCGGGTGCAAAACCTCCAGAACATGGGTAGCGCGGGTGAAGACAAGATCGTGATCTGCGAGTTCGACAAGGTTGCGGAGTACGACTTGAAAACCGGGAAGCAAACCTGGAAGCACGTCTGTAACGCCCCAAGCAGTTGCCAGCGCTTACTCAACGGCAACACTCTGATCTCGCTGATCAATGAGAACAAAGTGATCGAAGTCGATCCTTCGGGCGAGATCGTGTGGGATTACCAGGCACAGGACGGCTTACGGGTTGGGCGTGCTTACCGCCGATAACTCCGCGGTGCTCAGGGACTCGGGACCGCCCATTGAGACTTCATGCGATAGACACCCACACGGAGCCGGGGATGATCCCGCCCCACCACGGGATCGTGACCGCAATAGAAATTCGGGATGGTTTGCCCGGAAAGCGGATCATCCCAAACCACTTCCGCCAGCAACTCCACAACACCCTCGGGTAATACCGAGGGCAAGCTGTCCCGATAGGGCCGATAGAAGCCAATCGGGTCGGGGTAAAGTGGCCATACCAGCAGGTCACCAGCCGCCAGTACTGATTGCCCCGGCACCAACGGCTTCATCCCCGCTTGTTCGCAATAATACTGAAAGCCCCAGTGGCCGGTGTACCACACTGTTGCCCCGGGTTGCTGGATTGGTTCACACGCTTCAGCAGCCCGCTGAGCGCAGACTTTCTCCGGATACGCATCCAGCGTATCGAGCGCCGTAACCATGAGACCCGTTACGACACCGAATCCGATCACCCAATCCGGGGCGCACCGCAGGGGCGCAAGACGCTGGACCTGGTCCGAAGCCCGCGCGGCCAGTAGCCCGCCGACCACGGTGAGCCCAATCAAGCGCCGTGCCGCTCCGAATGGCGTCAGCACGAAGTAGCCGGCCACCTCGACCAGGAACCAGCCGATGAGGAACCAGCTCGCGGTATTTCGGCGAATCGACAACTTGGCCGGAAAGCGACAACCCAGCAGAACCGAGCATGCACCAAGCCCAGCGAAAGCGAGAATGCCGAATACCTGCCAAAAGATCATGACTGCGGTGAGATCGGGCAAGTGCGGCGGCACTGCGGGGCGCAGCACGGTCCACTGATAGGGCAAGGCAACAACCAGTAACAACCCCAACAACCACATCACGGCCAATTGCGCCAGAAACCGTCGCGGCACCCCGGCTGCACCGAGTGCCACCAAACCGACGCCAACTCCCAGGCAACCAAAATGCCCCGTGAGTGGCCCAACCAACCCGGCCTTCTCCCGGAGGAGCGCGGGAAGTGCGCCTTCACCGGGCTCACGCACACTTTGCCGCGCACCGAGGTGATGCAGGAAGTGCGAGCGGCCGTACTGTTCCAACAAATACCACTCCCACACTCCGAACCCCAGAATTGCCACCGCGACTACGACCACGGCCAATTTGAGCCGACGATGGAGCAGCCCACACCAAAGCACCACGGCGGGGATCAGCAACATCGTGTATTTCGTCTGCATCG
>JBGTAO010000616.1:0-3062 GCA_041749835.1 Gemmata sp.
ATTCTCCACGAAGGTACAGCAGCGGAGGCGGTGCAGGAACGGTGGCCAACGGCAAAGGATAGCCGGGAAAGCCGAGCGGCACGGCACGCACGCCATGCTCCGCGAGCAGTTTCAACTCGGGTTCGAGATTCACGGTTCGAAGCGCCGCACTGAGTGCGTTTGCCAGCTTGTCGCCGATGTGCGGAATGGACCGCAGTTGGGAGGCGGTGGCGGTTCGTGCGGTCGCAGCATCGCCGAAGCGTTCCAGCAGCGCGGCCGTCAGTTTTGGCCCCAGTCCCGGGACCAGGGCCAGGGCGAGGTGATCTTCAATCGAAAGAGTGGGTTCGGCCATTGTGGTGATGGGTGATCGGTCGGCGGAGTCGCGTAGTCTGCGAATTCCCTCTCCCCACGATACACCACCGGCCGCAGCTTCGTCATCTCTGTTGCCTGGAGTTGATCGAGAAAGTTGGGCGTGGTCGCCGCGAGCGAGTCAGCGATTCGGCTTACTTCACCGAGGTCCGGCAAGCTATCATCGGTGTGAGGTTCATGTCACACGAATCGAGAACTCCGTCATGATTACCCACCGTCTCGTTCTACCGTCGGTTCTGGTCGCAGTGTTGTGGGTCGGAGCGGCGGGAGTTGGAGCCGCGCCTGCAGCTCCCGAAACGGGAAACTTCACAATCCACCCGGATGCCAATGGCCCAGCGGGCGGTGTCGAACGGTATCGGCTTCCAGCCACCACGCTGGATTACAAGCTTTCGCTCCGGCACCACCTGCGGCACAGCGGTGTGAAGGTCTACGACCTGACGTTCCCCTCGCTGGTGAAGACCGACATTGCCGAGAATAACACGGTGCACGCCGAGTTGTTCATGCCCGAGGGTCAAGGGCCATTCCCCGCGGCGGTGGTGCTAGATATTCTGCAAGGCGATGCTCTGATTGCACGCGGCGAAGCGATGTGGCTGGCCCAACACGGTGTTGCGGGAATGGTGGTCTACATGGCGCATTACGGGCCGCGCCGCCCGCCAGGTAGCAGCACGCGGCTCATCTCGACCGATCTTCCCAAGACGATTAACGGTGTCCGCCAGACCGTGCTCGATGTCCGTTGTGCCATCGCGTGGCTAGCCAGTCGCCCCGAGATCGATGCCAAGAACCTGGGCATTGTTGGCACCAGCTTGGGCAGTTTGGTCGGCGCAGTGGTTGCCGCCAACGAACCGAGGATCAAGAACGTTTGCTTGATGCTGGGTGGTGGTGGGCTTGTGGATGCGTACTACGATCATCCACAGGCGAAGCCGTATCTCCCGGTGGTGGAACTGTTTGGTGGCAAAGCGATTCTGAAGCTGCTGCTCGCGCCGGTCGACCCGATCACCTACGCGGAGCAACTGAAGAACAAGAACCTGTTGATGATCTGCGCCAGCCGCGACGACATCGTTCCACCCGCGGCGGGTACGGCGCTCTGGGAAGCGTGCGGGAAGCAGAAGATTATCTGGGTCGATGCGACGCATATCGGTGCAGCGTTGCATACACTGCCGGCGTTGAAGGCCATGACCGAACATGTCCGCGGGAAGTGAGCCGAAACGCCGCCGGAGCAGGAGCGTCTTGCTCAGGGCAAACGATACTACTCGGTCGCTGCCGGTCGATTCACAATCCCTCAGGGAGTTTCCCATGTTGGTTCGAGTTGTCGGGGCCTTTGTGGCCATGCTCGCGTTGACGGCCATGCCCGCTCTTGCTCAAGATGCGGGGGCCGCCAAGGCGGCGCAGCCGAAACCCAGTGGACTGGAAGCTGTGCTCAAGGCGCTGCACAGCGAACAGGTCGATTTGACCGGCGAGAATCTGGCGGATGCCAGTGTGGACGATGTGCTGGGCTTGCTCTCCCGTGCAACGGGTCTGCGAATCGTGATCATGGACCACCAGTTTCGGAACTTCGGTGAGGATAACTTCAAGCTGAAGAAAGCGACCCAACAGATCTTCAACCTGAAAGGGATGACGCTTCACCGGTTCCTGACCAAGTGGCTCGGAAGCATGAACGCGAAGTACGAAGTGAATGGCGATTCGATTACCATTGTGCCGCTGGAAGAGAACGATAATGGCAAAGTACCCGAGCGGGTCTCGTTGGTGGCCAAGGAGAAGCCACTCAACGATGTGATCGAGAAGTTGGCGGAGCAGTACGACCTCAGCGTGCTGATCACGCCACAGGCGGGCGACAACCGCGTGGGGTTCGTCTCGGCACGATTGTTGAACGTGCCTCCCGCAACCGCTCTGGAGATGCTCGCTCTGCAGTGCGAACTACGGGTGGTGAAGAAGGGCAATGCTTACCTGATCACGAGCCAGGAGCACGAGAATAACCTGTTCAACGAGAAGATGGATCGTGAACGCCAAAAGATCGAGTTGGAGAAGTTCCGCCAATCCGCGCCAATCGGAATGGGGTTTGGTGGCGTTGTCAGCAAACCCTAGCCGCGATGGAAAACCGTCCAGCGTGTGCCTCGTCTAATAGAATGTGCGTGGTGTTCCGGCTGCCGGGTTTCTCCGGCGGCCTCCATTTCCCAGGAGCATTTCCGATGCAAGTGACGATCCGCCGGCTGATCGCGGTCGCGGTATTCGCCTTAACTCCGCTGGCGGCAGAAGCGGCTGCCCCGGCACCGGTTGTCGGGGCCAAGACCGAAAGCCCGATGGCCACGGCACGCAAGGCGTTGGATGAAGTGGGGGATATGACCTATCAGGCCCGTACGCTGAACGATCTGATCAACGACTTGAAAGAGAAGACCAAGGTCCCCGTGATCCTGGACAACACGCTCTACAACTTTGGGCTCGATCCGAACCAGCCCGTGGTGAACGTGAACCTCAAGCAAGTCAAGCTCCGCGATGGCCTCAAAGCCGCGTTGTCCAAGTACAACCTGAAGTTTGGGCTCACCCCGGAAGGGCTGTTTATCTCCACCGAAGAAGGTGTGATTAACCGGCAACTGCGGCAGCGGGTGACGGTGGATTGCGATGGCACCGCGTTCGGCACCGCCATCAAGCAACTCGCAACCGATACGGGTGCGAACCTCGTGATCGATCCGCGGCTCGGTGAGAAGGCGACCAAGGCG
>JBGTAO010000617.1:0-4363 GCA_041749835.1 Gemmata sp.
ATCGGAAACGCCAAATTTGTTCTGGTAGTAGAACGCGATCTGATACCGCATGTCGGGCGATTTGTTATTGCGGCGTTCGCCCTCGGCCAGCAATTCGATACCGCGAGCGATGTAGAAGAACATGTCGCCGCTACCCTGCATTTCCACGGAGACGTTGTAGGCGATGTTCCAGCTCTGGAAGATCCAGGGCGTGATGAAGTGCGGTTGCAGCTTGGTGACCTGCCGCACCAGCAACTCCATTTCGTGGAAGTCGTTGCGTTTCTGCTTTTCGATCGCCGCGTACCACAGTGCCGTCACGGCGACACCGCGACTCCCGACGAGTGCGAGCCGCACAGCGGAGCCGGCAATCTCGGGTTCGCCTTGCTCGAGTTCGCGGAGTTCCAGCCCCAACGACTGGTTCAGAATCGTTCGGTTGTTCACCTGATCGGCCAGGCGGTGCAGCCCGCTTGGCGCTTCGCCGGCACGGGCGGAGTTGCTCAACGGAATGGGGATCGAGCCGCGCCAGAGCATGCTCACAGTGAAGAGCACGAGTAGCGCGGCGAAGTACATCACCTTGCGACGAACAGAAGCCTGTTGCAGTGGATTCATGGCAAGCCCAGTATGCGGGTTTCGGAGTCTGCGGTCAGCGGTGAAGTTGCGTGCGAAGTGGTCAGACCTCGCACGAAAATCCCGAGAACACTACTCCGGTTAAGCCGCGACCTCGCGGGATTTCATCAGGTAGTACGCCAGAATGCCCCAGGGCAAGAGATAGCCAAACGTCACCAACAGATTCACGATCAGATACTCGATGCTGATGTTGAAGCCTTCGGCAACAAAGTTGCTCCAACTCAGCGATTCGACATCGGGAATCACGTTCTGGAAGCGCCGGACGACCCAGGACCAACCGTTGTCAAAAGCACCCAAGGCTTTGGCCACAGCCGTTTCACCGGTGGGGGTGGTGGGTTGTTCGGCCCGGACCAGGCGCGACATACTCTCGAATGGCCCACCGCCGATATTGCGGTTGGCCGCCAGGTCGTTGAGGTGCTCGGTGAAGAAGCCGGCGATGAAGATGGCACTGGTCAGCAGCAGGCTCAACACACCGCTCAGGTACGTGCTGCACGCTACGGCCAGACCGACCACGATACAGAGCCGACACCAGAGCCCCACCATGCCTTTCAGGTAATTCACGGTAAAGGGCATCTGGTATTCAAGCAAGTAAAGATCCGGCTGGGCCATACCGAGTAGCTGACCCGACGATTCGCACTTCACGTACACGCTGAGCCGTGGGCGGGCCTGCTCGCGGCCATCCTTGAGGGTTTCTTTCCCGGGATCGCCCTGGCGAGCATTGCGGAACAAGCCCGCTGGTACCTCGACACCCATCACGGTGTAGTCGAGCACTTCCTTGCCGCGAATCTCGAAGATACCGTACTTCTCGGCCAGCCGGTTCACTTCGTCCCACGCCGGTGTTCCAGGGCGAGCGCCGTCGGGGTTCAAGCCGCGGGCCCGCAGATCGTTGACCTCGGCCTGATAGGCAGCTTCTTTTTCCTTATCCTGCCACGGCCATTCGCCACCTTCAGTAGCATTCGGCACCCGTTGCGGCGACTGGTGCGTCGCAAACCGGAACGTGACGCCCACACCCTTGTTCTGTTCACCCTTGGTGAGCTTGAAGATGTCGAACGTGAATTCGACTGGTACGCGTTCATCCTTGGGGTTCGTGAGGTCTGCGGGGATGTCCCAGAAGTGCCAGATGGCCCGTTGCGGCGAGTTGGCATCGCCCACGATGTAGCGTCGGTAATCGAATTCGCGGCCGACGTTCGTGCCGTCGAAGTCCGCCTTGCGACTCTTGAATTCCAGCTTTCCACGCACTGGCACGCGAGCCTTGAACGTCTCTTCGAGTGCCCGATCGGAAACCGTGCTATTGGTGATCAGTACCAGGCTGACACCTGTCAAGCCGATCAGTACCAGCGTCATGAGTGAGACGTAGCCCACGAAGCGACCGAGCACGATCTCGAACCGCTCGACTGGCTTGGACACCACCGTGTAGATGTTCAGGTTCTTGATGTCGTTGGGAATGCCGAACGAAGCCAACAAGATCGCCGGGAAGAGCACGAGCAGCGTCAACACGCTACCAATGACAGATACAGTCGTTCGCAGTTCATCGGCGGGTTTGATGGGCACGAACCACTGGACCGGGAACAAGAACGGCAACAAGATCAGCAGGAACACCCACAGCAGTTGGCTGCGCACGGCTTCCTTGAAGCTCAACTTGGCCACCGCCCAGACCGGCCCCTCGGCCTCGAAGAGCATCAGTGTGAGAATCGCCAACAGGAAGACCGTCACGCCCACGATACAAACGCCCGTCCAGATCTCGAAGAGTTTCTGGCTGCCGAACGTGTAGATCGCTGCACCCACTCCGATGTAAAGGGCCAGGATCGCACCGAGTGCCAGCAGGCGATTCTTCGTAAAGAGATCGGCGGTGTATTCCTTGAGGGTTCGGCCAAAGCGGCGAATACCGGAGAAGCCGATGGTGACGTTGCGATTGAAGATCTTCACGATGTCGCGGGCGAATGGCTGACCGATGCCAAGCAATGCGATCAACCCGGCGATGGCCAGCAACAGCGGGCGGGGCTCGTTATGCCACTTCGGCGGAATCGGCGGTGCCGTCAACCCCGGCATGACCAGCGGCGGTTCGGGCTCACCACCCTTCCCGAGCACCAAGAGCGCGAGCACGATTGTGTACGCGATCAAGGCCAGTGCAGCGCACGCCACCATCCAGAGCGAGACCGGAACACGGATACGCTCGGATTCGGATTTGTCGGTGGGTGTGGCCAGCGCGTACAGCAAGTACACGACCAGACCCACCATGGCGAACCCACCCGCATCCTGGAGCCACGCCTGCACGAGGCCCGGGATGCTTGCAAACCCCAGGGGTTCGCCTCGGTCCAGTTGGAGAATGCCAAACAGTGCCGACGACATCATGACTGGTGGTTTCGTTCGAGAAGGATTGGGGGCGAGGCGCTGTTCCCGCGGACCAGCGCCAACCAAGGATTAGCGAGCGCCACTGCCCTGGGGCGAGGCGGCATTCTCGGTGGGCGGCAGATAACGCCGACCCGGCCGAGCCTTCGATTCCTCGACAATCTTGAGGAACAACTCTTCCAGTGTGGTCGTGGGGTGGCCAATTGTTTCCAGTAGGCCACCGTGCTTCTTGAAGACCGCCGCCAGATCGGCTTTCAGTTCGGCCGATTCCTTGACGCTACTGGCCCGCACTTCCAGCCGCACGGCGTCTTCGAGCAGAGTCGAGACTTTACCCAGTGTTTGAAGGTCGCCGTTGTACAGAATCGCGATCCGGTCGCAGACGTCTTGCACGTCGTCGAGGCGGTGCGAGCACATCAACACCGTCTTGCCCTTCTCGCGCAGGTCCAGGATCAGATCCTTCATCCAGCGGGTGCCGAGCGGATCGAGGCCCGAGGTCGGCTCATCGAGGATCACCAACTCGGGGTCGTTGATCAACGCTTGAGCCAGGCCGATTCGCTGCCGCATCCCCTTCGAGTACTCCTTCAGGATGCGCTTCTTGTCGGAGGAAAGGCCGACGATATCGATCAACTCGGCGGCACGCTTCTTGCGGACTTCGGGGTCCATTTTGAAGAGCCGACCGTAGAAATCGAGCGTTTCTTCTGCGTTGAGGAACCGGTACAGGTACGATTCTTCGGGCAGGTAGCCGATCCGCTCGTTCTTCTCGACCTTGGCTGCGGGTTCGCCAAAGACGAACGCATCGCCCGCCGTGGGGAAGAGCAACCCGAGCAAGAGCTTGATCGTGGTCGTTTTGCCGGAACCGTTTGGCCCCAACAGCCCGAAGATCTCACCCTTGTGGATCTTGAGGTCGAGAGCATTGAGAGCGGTCTTCTTCTTCCGCCCCCAGAAGTCCCGGTAGACCTTGGTGAGGCTTCGGGTCTCGACGACAATATCGGACTCGGCCATAGCGAACTCCGGGCACCGGTCTTACGGTGAACGAGTGAAGACAATAATGGGTGATACGCACCACCCCGCAGGGCGGTTCGCCGATATGGTAGGAAGCCGGGCAGCACTGTGAAGGCGATTGTTTGAGAAACCAGCACTTCAGTTCTACACAATACCCTGTTGCTGGGGTTGTTCGGGCTGGCCGGGGCGGCAGTAGTCGCCACCCCAAACGCCATGCCGATCGACCCATTTGACGGCTCGCCACAAGCTGAACGCGAAGGTCGCCAGCGTGAGCGCGATCAGCGGGGCCAGCACCATGACCGCGTTGATTCGCCAGTTCTGCACAAAGGCGACAACGACGGCCAGGAGCGTCACCACCAGTAAGACCACGGCCATTTCGATTTGCCGGTGCATTGGTTGCAAAGCC
>JBGTAO010000618.1:0-4595 GCA_041749835.1 Gemmata sp.
CGCACTTGTGTGTCGAGGGTGCCTGCCAACACAACCTGAAGAATGTCTCGGCCCGGATTCCGCGCGAGCAGATGACCGTGTTCTGTGGTCCAAGTGGGTCCGGAAAGTCGTCACTCGCTCTCGACACGATTTATGCGGAAGGGCAACGCCGCTATGTCGAGAGCCTTTCGAGCTATGCCCGACAATTCCTGGGGCAGGTCCAGAAGCCAAAGATCGAGCATATCTCGGGGTTGTCGCCAGCCATCAGTATCGAGCAGAAGACAACCAGTAAAAGCCCACGCTCCACCGTCGGCACGGTGACGGAAATCTACGATTACCTTCGCATCCTGTATGCAAGGCTCGGTCAGCGGCATTGCCCCAGTTGCTACAAGGCTGTGGGGACACAAACCGCCGATGAGATTATCGACAAAGTACTCGCACTCCCTGCGGGCACCAAGTTATACATCATGGCCCCGCTTGAGCGCAAAGGGCAAGAAAAGTACGAGACACTTTGGGACGAAGTCCGCCGGTTAGGCTACACACGACTTCGCGTGAATGGAATCAGTTACGGCATAGATGAGCCACCGAGCATCGATCACCGCCGCAAGCACGCGGTCGAGGTCATTGTCGATCGCAACGTAGTCAAAGCCGGAACACGCACTCGCATCGCCGAAGCAGTGGAGCAGTCGCTCGACATCGGATGCGGAGTGATGCACATCGCTTATGTTGAAGCCGACAAGGAAGAGAACAAGTGGCGAGTCGAACGCTACTCCCAACACCTGGCCTGTGAAGATTGCAATCTGAGTTTCGAGGCACTGAACCCGCACAACTACTCGTTTAATAGTCCACTGGGATGGTGTCCGACTTGCGAAGGGCTTGGCTTCCAACGCGGCGCCAATACCAACCTGCTACTTGGTGACACAGCACTGTCACTTCGGCAAGGAGCCATCTCAGCCTGGCCGACTCTCAGTGCCAATTCCGGGTGGCTGCCGTTCGCGGAAGCCCTGGCGAGCGCGGCCGGCTTCAGTCTGGATACGCCCTTCGATACCATCGCACCGGAACACCAACGGGTGATTCTGCACGGAACGGGCGATCTTTGGATTCCGCTGCACAAGACTGGCACCAAGAAATTGGCAGCAGAAGGCAAACGAGCATCACGAAAGAAAGCGGATTCCGTCGCTGCTCCCCACCAGTTTCAGTACAAGGGGTTGTTTCCGGCTATCGACGAGGCTTCACGTGTATCGTGGATCTATCGCCATCGGCTCGACCACCTCGTGGATGAAGTCCCGTGTACGGCTTGTCGTGCCGATCGAATCCGGTCCGACGCTGCGGCGACGCGATTCGCCGGCCTCACCCTGGGCCAACTCTGCGCTCTCCCACTTGGCAAGACACTGGAGTTGTTCCAGAAAATGGAACTCTCCGAGTCGGTCCAGAAGATCGCGGGGGAGGTCATCCGTGAGATCGTGAATCGGTCGAAGTTCCTGGTCGATGTCGGGCTCGAGTATCTATCGCTCTCACGTCCCGGGCCAACACTTTCGGGCGGTGAAGCCCAACGAATCCGGCTAGCATCGCAGATCGGCTCGGGGTTGACCGGAGTTCTGTATGTATTGGACGAGCCGACGATTGGCTTACATCCGCGCGATAACGAGCGGCTACTGCAAGCCCTCCAGCGCTTACGCGATCTTGGGAATACGTTGGTACTCGTCGAACATGATCGCGAGGTGATTGCCGCAGCCGATTACCTGCTGGACTTCGGGCCGGGTGCGGGTGATCAGGGTGGCGCAATCACTGCCGTAGGCGAGCCCAAAGCCGTCGCGCGCGACTCAAAGTCGTTGACTGGCCAATACCTCAGTGGCCAACTTGCCATCCCGATCCCCACCAACCGCAGACCGGCAGACAATCGGCCACTGAAAATCATCGGGGCACGGCAACATACCCTGAAGAACATCGATGTGGCGTTTCCGCTCTCGTGCTTGATTGCCGTCACGGGTGTGAGCGGTTCGGGAAAGTCGTCCTTGATCAACGATGTCCTGTACAACACGCTTGCGCGCAAGCTCAACCGGGCCCAGACACCGGGCGCGGCTCACGACGAGATTCTGGGGCTCGAAGCGCTGGACAAGATCATCAATGTGGATCAAGACCCGCTCGGCAACTCACCCTCTTCCAACCCCGCGACTTATACCGGTGTCTTCGATTTGATCCGGGAAGTTTATGCCCGGCTACCCGAATCCAAGGTGCGGGGGTATCACCCGCGCCGCTTCAGCTTTAACCAAAAGGGTGGGCGTTGCGAGGCCTGTGAAGGCATGGGCCAAAAGAAGATCGAAATGCACTTTCTCCCCGACGTATGGGTGGAGTGTGATACCTGCCACGGGAGCCGATACAACCCCGAGACGCTGGCTGTGCGCTACCACGGGAAAAGTATCGCGGACGTGCTTGAGATGCGCGTGACCGAGGCACTCGCGTTGTTCAACAACCTCCCGAAAATTCGGCACATCCTCCAAACACTCGACGATGTTGGCCTGGGCTACATGGCGCTGGGCCAGCCTGCTCCGACGATGTCGGGCGGGGAAGCTCAGCGTGTGAAACTCGCTGCGGAACTGGCTCGGCCGAGCACGGGAAAGACCCTGTACTTGTTGGACGAACCCACGACGGGGCTCCACTTCGACGATATCCGCAAGCTGTTAGAGGTGCTGCACCGCTTGGTCGATCTTGGCAATACCGTGGTCGTCGTCGAGCATAATCTGGATGTGATCAAGAACGCGGATTGGGTCGTCGATCTCGGCCCGGATGCGGGTATTCATGGCGGTGAAGTCGTTGCTGAAGGGACTCCGGAAGCAATCGTGGATCAGTGCCAAAATGGCTCAGTCACGCACACCGGACGTATTCTTGCCAAGGTTCTGGAAGCCGGCCCCTACCAGGAGCGTACTCGCTTTGATCCACTTGCTCGCCTTCAGGGCCGCACAGGTGATCTTGAGATCAACGAAGTCGGGAAAGACCAACTCTTACCGTGGGAGGCGCATGGCCCGCGCTGGCACACCCAAGATCGCGTGACCACAACGGGTAAGGCGATGAAGTGGGACGGCAAGGCTCTCACCTGGGTGCTCAGCGAAATCCATCGCCTCGGCAGCTTTGCCCCCACAAACTGGAAGCATCGCAGTATTGTCGAGTTGACCCCGGTCGGCAAACGATCTGAGTGGTTTCTCCACGCCATGACGGGTCTTGAAGGTTATCTGAAGCTGGTGTTCCCGCTGCCGGGGCGACCGTTCAAGCAGGCCCAACTCGCCGAGCAGTTAGCCTTGCGCCCGCTGAGCGATACCCCCGGTCTGGAAGGGTATAGCCGTGATAGCAACCGGGTCGAGGTGAAAAACCTTCGCGGTCGACAGGTTGTGTCGATTGTGGTTCACAAGATTGCCGAGATCGATACCCCGGGCTTTCATGAGTTTCTGGTCCGCGCCGTGGGGACGATTCAAGGAGTGGCTGCTACAAGCCGTGATGGCATCGAAGGGAACATGCCGTGGAAAAAGGATGGTGAGAAGTGGCACCTGAGCAATAAGGGTTTCCCACTGGGGCACAAACCGAAATGGGATGCATCGCTGCTGCCGCGCTTGATCAAACTGCTGCAGCAGATCGACACGAGTTTGGAATTCAAATGGGATGTCCGCGATGCCATTACGGTGCGACCCGGCAGTGCTGCACGATATTGGTGCCGGATCCGAACCAAGGATGCCAGCGATTTGGAAGTCTGGTTTATCGGGAGACCAGGCCAATCGCAGATTGCTGCGTATGACGAGTTCGGTCGTACAGTGAGCCTGGAGAATGATCGCACAGATGGAATCGAGGTGCTCAAGTTCGCGCTGGTGAATGCAAGCCAGCTCCGCGCGAGCGAACTTAAGCCACTCCTTCAGGCTCACCTCCGCAAGTTCCAGAAAACGTTCACCGCAAGTGATTCGGAGAAGGAGGCCGGCTGAGCCAACTCCTTCGATGGCTCAGCTAACAACCGAACTCATGGGTTGGCGGTCAACTGGATTCGCCCCAGAAACAAGGACCGCCGATCGCCCCGTTCCCGGTAATCGTCGAGCAGGATTTCCAGGCTGGGTTCGAGCACCTGTGGCTTCCACCCCCGTGCTACGGCTTGATTCACAGTGACTCGCACGGGCTTGGACCAATCGATCATGTCTTGTGCCAACCAGATCGAGAACTTGGTAACACCGCGTGACTGAATATCGATGGTGTTGCCGTTTCGCACGTTCCCCTGAATTTCGGCCGGTATGATTTGCCCACCCCGGAGGTTGTCAATCATGTGGCGATCCATTGTTTTATCGACGCCAAGCCAGTAAAAGCGGCTATCGGTCGGTCGCATGGTTGTCCAGCGTTGGCGTGGCCCATCACCGAGTTGCAGTGTGGCGGTTCCACTGACTCGTTTCTTCCGGCTCATCCAATCGAACATGATGGGAGTTTCAGCAGCGTACCACTCGATGCCGCGCCCCTTGTAGACCACCATCATGCCCGGGAAACCGTTCGGCATCCAGCGCTCAAACAGCCGGCGCAAGTTCACCGCCGATTCTCCGGACATCTCACCGGTCACGATGTAGAAGGGCAGTTTTTGTGCGTTCCGC
>JBGTAO010000619.1:0-2894 GCA_041749835.1 Gemmata sp.
GCCGACATCATGGATGGCAAGGAAGTGATCGTGCCGTGCATGGTGGATGGCGACAAGGAAGCGATCCACAAGAAGACGGCCCGCATCCAGCGATTGAAGGCCAGCTTGAAGATCATGGACTACAACCCCAAGCGAGATTTCGTGGGCTGGGGTGGGGAAGAGATCCGCCGGCTTGCGGGCATGCCCGGCTTCGATCGCTACGCAGGGCTCACCAAGCTCGATGCCGAAGCGCAAGCCGTCACCACCATCGACTTCGATAGCGATGGCAAGCCCGATCTCTGCCTGTGCGGAGCCAACAAGGTTTCTCTGCTGCAAAACGGCGGCGATGGCTTCATCGAAACGCCTTTGCCCGGGCTCACCGGCGGTGCCCGTGCCGCAGTGTGGGCCGATCACAATGCCGATGGCCTGCCCGATTTGTTGCTGGCAACGCCCACAGGCCCGCGACTGTACACCAACCTGGGCAAAGGCCAGTTCCGCGACGACAGCCGTCGTTTGCCGCAAGAAGCCGCGTACAACCTGACGGCGGCCGCGTGGGGCGATTTCGATAGCGATGGCAAGCCCGATATCCTGCTCGCCAACGGCTTCCACGGGTTGCGGCTCTACCGCAATGCGCGGCCAGCCGTGGCCAAGGTGGTGCTGCCGAAACTCGGCGACTGGCACGCCATCGGTATGTTTCGCGCCCCCAACCCCGCCGACAACTTCAAGACGGCGTTCCCGGTCGAATCCGAGAAGTTCAACGCTGGCAAGGAGTACAAGGGCAAGCGCAACATGCCCGTGAAGTGGACCAAAAAGGATTATAAGGATGGCGACACGCATACCCTCGGCGAGTTCGGGATGAACTGCGCCACCTATCTCTACCGCGAACTGGAGATGAGCGCGGCCAGCGATGTCCCGGTTGCGATCGGCAGCGCCAACACACTCGCGGTGTGGGTGAATGGCGAACAGATCCACAACGAAGCGAAGTCGACGGCAGAACCCACACCGCTCACGCTGCCCCTGAAAGCGGGCAAGAATACGCTGCTCATCAAGATGACCAACCCGGACAAGGAGCATGCGTTCTCGTTCGCACTCGCGCACGGCAGCGGCCCACCCGGCGCGTGGTTCACCGATGAATCGACCGCGTGGGGACTCGGGACCGACGGTCTGGCTGCCGATCGCAAAGGCGATACCCTCGCTGTCGCCGACTTCAATAACGATGGCAAACCCGATTTCCTTTACGGTGCCGGCACGGGGTTGGTTGCCCTGAACACGGGGGACAAGTTTGTCGAGAAGCCCGATTCCGGCGTGAACTACAAACCGGGCAAGATTGGGCCGTCGCTGTGCGATTTCGATGGCGATGGCCACACCGACTTGTTCATCCCGCAAACCGATGGCAACTGCAAGCTGTACCGCAACGATGGCACGGGGAAGTTCACCGACATCACGGCTGCAAGTGGCGATCTGGCCCGCCCGATTCCCGGCGCGGTCGCTGCCACCTGGGGCGACTTCGATAACGATGGCAAGTCGGACTTACTGGTCTGCTGTCTGCGTGGTAGCAATCGCTACTTTCAGAACACCGGTAACGGCACCTTCAGCGAGAAATCCGCCGATATCGGGCTCACGCAGAAGGTGTTCAACTCACAGGCCGCAGCCTTCGCGGATCTGAATGGCGATGGGCAACTCGATCTGGTTCTCGCCAACGAAGGCCAAGAATCCAGCGTGCTCTTCGGCGAAGCGAAAACGGGTCGCGCCAAGATCCCCGTGCAGGTCGCGCTCAACGGTACGGCTGCCTTCAGCGGCGCGAAGGTGATTGCGAAAGATGCCGCAGGGCAAACGGTCGCCCGCTATTGCCTCCCCGGCAGCGATGGCCGCGGTGGGCAAGGTTGTCTGACACCGCGGTTCGTGCTCGCGCCGGGTGTCTACAAGTTCGAGGTGACGAGCACCGATGGGAAAGCGAGCGCCAAGGATGTGACCGTGGCCGCGGCACCCTTGATCGTGAAGTGGGAGTGATCGCGATGGGCACTTCACACATGAGGACTGTAATGCGTTACCGTGCCGTGCTCGTGAGCCTGGGACTTGTCGGATTGCTCAGCATTCCTGCGGGTGCGGCCGAGCCTGTGCCGTGGGCCACGTATCGCGGGAACCCGCAGCGCACCGGGAACACCGACAACCAACCGGGGCCGGATAAGCCCGCGGTGCTCTGGATCGTGAAGTCTCGGGATCACTTCATCGCCGCGCCCGTGCCCATGAACGATGGCGTGTACCTCGCGGGAATCGGCGCCTTCAATCGCCCCTTCTCCGCGATCTTCCCGCTCACCGGAAAAAGCCCGCCGGAACCACTCTGGAGTAAGTCGGCACCACCGCTCAAGCTCGGCAGCGTGAGCTCCCCCGCGATCGCCAACGATGCCATTGTTTTCGGTGATGGGCTGCACCAAGATTCGGGCGGCGTGCTCTACTGCTTCAGCCGTTCGAGCGGCCGACCCCTCTGGCAGCTTCCCCTGCCCGGCGATCTGATCCATCTCGAAGGCGCACCCACCATCGCTAACAGCCGCATCTACATCGGAGCAGGTGCGGCCGGTGTCCTCTGCATCGAATTGGATCAGCCCACACTCGACGGGAAAGCGCACGACCTCGCCACCATCTCGAAACTACAAGACGACAAATGGAAGCAACTCGTGGCGCAGTACGAGGTGGACAAGAAGAAGGACCCGGACACGGCGCTCCCGCCCGATGAAGATCAGCTTTTGAAGTTCATACCGCAACGCGGTTGGCAAAAGGGCGAAAAGAAGTGGCATGTCGATGCACCGATCAATCTGGCCGGCGATACCGTGCTTGTGCCCACGGCGTTCCTGGAGAAGGAAAAGGTCGGCGAGCGGGCGATTCATGCCCTCGATGCCAAGACCGGTGACACACTG
>JBGTAO010000620.1:0-2958 GCA_041749835.1 Gemmata sp.
CCAACCCCGATGGCGTGAGCCCTGATGATGTGGTGGCTGATGAAGAAAGCGGGAACTTCTTTTGGGAGTCGTCCAAAGCGAAAATCATTGCCAAAGAAGTTCTCACATCATCTGTTGTGACACCAGACTCAGAAGGGAAGCACGGCGGTTTCTTTGTACCCTGGGGTTGGGTCATCGCTCTTGGTCTTGTCAACTTTATCATCATTCACGTTGCAGCAGCGCGGCAACTGGCGATGCAGATTGTCCAGCGCAGTTGGAGAATCATTCGACAGGTGGTGTGGGATCTCCCCATCGCAATTTGGCGATATCCAACGGTTCGCGAAGTGCGCCAGAGCCGCCCGGTACGCATGATCCTCCGCCATTTTTGGAGTCCGTTTCTCATCTCTGTCCTCGTTCTTGGCGCAATGGTTTTAATTCAAGGTACCCCACTATTCGTGCTGCAATGGGGCTGGGCAATTTGGGCTGTGCTCACGCTCGCCTACAACACACCTTGGGGGTGGTTACTTCAGGATCGGATCGCCGAAATGATTTCGGATTGGTGGCGCGTCGTTCGGGTCAACCTGATCCCCGGCTTGATTGCCACGATCCTGGATCTCTTTCAATGGATGGGCAACTGGATTGAACGTCGGCTTTACGCAGTCGATGAATGGCTCCGCTTTCGAGGCGGCGATTCGCGCAGTTCTGTGGTCATCAAGGCCATACTTGGGTTCATCTGGTTTCCGATCGCTTACATCACGCGGTTTGCGTTCTATCTGTTGATCGAACCGCAGATCAACCCGATCAAGCACTTTCCAGTGGTGACCGTTTCGCACAAGATGCTCTTGCCACTGGTACTCACGGCTAATCCCAATCATGACTTATCGATGTTCGGGGAGGTGCTTTCGTCGCAAGTCGGTCTGAGTATCCCGCAAGCCAACTTCTGGGCGTTCTGGATCGTTGCCGCGATCCCGGGAGTGTTCGGATTTATTGCCTGGGAACTCCTCGCGAACTGGCGGCTGTATCGGGCTAATCGTGCCGATCGCCTGCGCCCGGTCGAAATTGGCTCCCATGGGGAGACTCTGCGTGGGTTGTTACGGCCCGGCTTTCATTCGGGAACCGTCCCCAAACTCTATCGGAAGCTTCGACATGCCAAGCCTGAGCAACTTGGACAAATACAACGGGAGTTAGAACACGTCCGCGAAACGGTCCACCGCTTCCTCGACCGTGAGCTGCTCCATTTACTGCGGTATCAGCCCGATTGGAGTGACATCCCCGTGGGAATTCGGGAACTTCGATTGGGTTGCTTGAGTCTCAGGTTTGAGCTGTGGGCTCCCAATCTGGGAACGGTACCGCTCACGGTTGCGATCGAATGTCACGATGCCAAGATCGAGGCAGTAATCGATCAGCAGGGGTGGCTTAAGGAATTGCCCGAACGCCAGAGTGCAGTGCTCATCGCTGCGTTGCGGGGGGTGCTGGACATGGCCGCAGTTGAAACAATTCATGGTCGAGAGCGATCCGAACATCCAGTCCCTCACACAACCGGATTGAACAATCTTGCCCAACGAATGTCCTGGAAGGAATGGGTGGATCGGTGGAATGTGGCTCCTGTGGCTGTGCACACCACACCTGGGTACTCAAGCTAGCATTGTGGTAAAGTGAACGTAACCGGCCTCGGGCATCTTGATGAGTAATGTTGCCATGCCATCCGACTCAGTTATCGTGTTTCTGGATCATGCGAAGGCCAGCCGGGTGCTGTTCCCGGAGCAGGTAGAGCAATTGATTCGTCAACCCGACTTACCCCACTCCGATCTGTCATCACTGTGCGATTATCTTCTCAATCGTGGAGTATTAACCCGCTTTCAATCTGACGCAATCCGGGAAGGTCGTGGCCAAGATCTCAATTACGCCGGTTATCCCGTTTTGGATCGCGTGAACTATTCATCAGTAGGTGATACGTACCAGGCATTGCACCCCTCATTGCGGACACCAGTCATCTTGAACCGACTATCTGTGGATGCGCTCCTTCCAGGCGATTCGCCATCGGCATATGTGAGCCGCGCCCGGCTATTTGGCATGCTTCCTCATCCCAATCTTGTTCACCTCCTGGATTCTGGTGTCATCCAGAATGAAATTTACACAGTAGTGGACCAACCACTTGATTCCGCGAATCTGCACGAGCTCATCCATGAAGTGGGCGGGGCAATGCCCGGGTTTTTAGCTGCCGAGTACGGGCGGGCTATTGCGAGTGCAATGCAAACCGTACACGAACGAGATGGTGTTCACGGAGACATTCGCCCCAAGAATTTACTAGTTAGCCCCCTTACGACGACCAACGCGGCAGATGGTACCCCACGCCGCCGGCCCAGCGCAGATGCAGTCGTTCGGCTTGCACAACTCGGCACGATTCCCCTCCATGTGGCAGTTCCTGCGAAATCACTGCCACAGGATGCGCTTGCGTTTCTGCCAGTGGAACGATTGCACGATGGAGTACCAACGACTGCTGGTGATATCTATTCGCTCGGTGCAACCCTCTACTACTTGCTAACAGGTTCATCGCCTGGATCGGGCGATACCCCCGAGTCAGTAATCGCGAACCTTCGGGAATCACCAGCACCAGAACTAGTAACTCTTCGACCAGATTTACCAGTGGAGTTGATCAATTTGATCAACCAGATGCTGAATCAGCAACCCGAGTACCGACCATCGACTATGCTAGAAGTTAAGTCTACACTCAGTCAATTCTGTCGACCGACTACACTGCATGTGTCGATGCCTATTCTAGCGGTTACGACATTGGAATATCAACAGCCGCCACAAATGACCGATTTGCAATTCACACAACACATGCCTCATCTCGAATACAATACCGATTGGACGATGACAGAGAATCCATTCTCAACTCAGGATGCCGGTAATGTTGTTCCCGGCCGCCGTCGGGAAATGACCACCCACGAGAAAGGCAAAAGCCGGCGACTGATG
>JBGTAO010000621.1:0-9337 GCA_041749835.1 Gemmata sp.
CGAAGCAGTTCCTCGAGATCACCGTTCGGATGCAAGGCGGTGGCGCACTCGCGTTGAACCTCGGCGCACCAGCAGATAGTGGCGCCGCGTTCTATGGATGGAGTTCGTGGTTGCCCCAGACGACACCGGTCTTCACGGTCGAGGCCACACCGTTCAAGCCGTTCAAGGAAAGCCCGGGTGCCTTTGCACGTTAATGGTTGGTGATACTGTGGCGTGTGGGGTTGCCGGTAAGAACGCAACCGCACGCGGCCCGGCCAACGCCGCACTGCTCATTTCACACCCTGCACCCCGCATTTCGTGGCGTGTGATTTCAGAACGATCGCATTTGCTTCTCGGGCGATTCTGGCACCGATCGCGCCACCGGGCTATGCTGCTGGTATCGTTCCCTTCGAATCACGCTGAGTACCGGTATGAATCGTTCTCGCTCCATCGTTGCCGGCGTCACGCTGACGCTCCTATTCGCGATACTGATGACGTTTGGTGATGCCGACACGCACCGGGTTGGTGCTGCGGATCACCCGATCCCCGCTCCGCTCCCGAACCCACCGACCACGAAGTTCGAGTGCCGTTGGGCCGATGCCGCGCTGAGCATCGATGGCGTTGCCGACGAACCCGCCTGGAAGCACGCTCAGGAAATCACCACGTTTCATCTTCCCTGGCTCGGTAAGAACGCCCGCCTCGCGCGGACTCGAACCACGGCACGCTTACTCTGGGACCGCGAGTACCTGTACTTCTTTGCCGAGTTGCAAGATAGCGATCTCTTTGCGGACATCACGGATCAAGACGGCATGCTGTGGTTGAACGATGTGTTCGAGATCTTCCTGCGACCCAATGCGGGCAAGCCGGGCTATTACGAATTCCAGGTCAACGCGGCTGGTGCCAAGTTCGATGCGTTCTACCCCAAGTTCGATGAACCCGCGATTCTCAAGAACAGCACCACGGGCGAGTTCCATCTCGACACGCGGGTAAAACTGCGGGGCACGCTCAATCGGCGAACCGATCAGGATCAGGGTTGGAGCGTCGAGGGCCGGATTCCCTGGAGCGACTTTGTTCGCACCGGTGGACGCCCCGAACCCGGCGAGCAGTGGAAGCTGAACCTGTGCCGCTTCGATTACCACCAGGACTGGGCCGAACCCGAGATGTCGTGCGTGGCACCTATTGCACGCAAAGCGATTGGCCCGTTCTTCCACCAGATCGGCGATTACGCCACAGTCACGTTTGTGGGGCCGGATCGCACCACGGCGCGGCCGTTTGGGATCGAGAAGCGCGAACCGCTGACGACAAGCACTGTCGTCGGCTTCCCCGACCCGCCGCCGCCATTCCGGGCCGTGCGTGGGTTCCGCGAGTTCAAGCCCGAGTACCCGATTCTGTTTCGGGTCATCCCGGGAACGAAGTCGGCGCTACTGATCACGGAACCGCAGCCCTATGCACCCACCAGCGTCTCGTCGTTCACCTTCGATCCGCCCTCCAAAGTGGGCACCAAGTTGTTCGACACCCCGCATGGTGGCACCGCCTACGATCTCGCCTTCCATCCGAAGTTCACCGAGAACGGCTACGTCTACATCGGTTGGAACGCGGCCACGCCGGGTCGAAAAGGAAAGCTCAGCACGATCACCCGCTACACGATGACCACCAAGCCACCGTTCACGATCGATAGCACGACTGCGAAAACGATCCTGGAATGGGAATCGGATGGGCACAATGGCGCGGCCCTTTGCTTCGACAGTGATGGCCTGCTCTCCGTCACCAGCGGGGATGGCACCGCCGATTCCGACAACAACATCACGGGGCAGCGGACCGATCTGTTGCTCGCCAAGGTGCTGCGCATCGACGTCGATCGCCCTTCCAAAGGCAAGGCCTATGGTATACCCCCAGACAACCCGTTTGTGAACGATCCCCGCTTTGCCCCCGAAACCTGGGCCTATGGTTTGCGCAACCCCTGGCGGATCAGCTTCGATGCGAAGACCAAGCAACTCTGGGTGGGCAACAACGGCCAAGACCTGTGGGAGCAAGCGTACCTGGTACAAAAGGGTGCCAACTACGGCTGGAGCGTGATGGAAGGCAGCCATCCGTTCTACACCAACCGTAAGCCTGGTCCCACGCCGATCAGCAAGCCGACGGTGGAGCACCACCATTCGGAGGCACGCTCGCTCACGGGTGGTGTCGTCTACCAGGGCACGAAGTTCCCCGATCTCCAGGGGGCCTACATCTATGGCGATTACAGCACGGGTCGAATCTGGGGCGTGAAGCACGACGGCACCAAGATCGTGTGGCACAAGGAACTCGCTACTACCACGTTGAAGATCACGGGCTTCGCGTTCGATCCGAATGGTGAGCTGTTGATCTGTCATCATGGCCCCGCTGGCGATGGCGGCTTCTTCACACTGGAACCCAACCCGGAGAAAGGAAGCCGTACCTTCCCGCGGAAACTCTCGGAAATTGGGCTGTTCGAATCCGTGTTGGGCTACAAGCTGAAGCCCGGTGTCGTGCCCTATTCGGTGAACGCGCCCTTCTGGTCCGATGGCCTTTACAAGGAACGTGCGATCGCGTTACCCCCGGGCGAAGCGATCGGATTCACGCGATCCCGCGGCTGGAACTTCCCCGACAAGACGGTGATCATCAAGAGCTTTGCACTGGAACAAACCGAAAGTGATGCCGCGAGCCGGAAGTGGATCGAAACGCGGTTCCTGACGAGGCAAGCCGGCGAATGGTACGGTTACACCTACATCTGGAACGACGCGGGAACTGATGCCACGCTCGTTGAATCGGCCGGGCGGGACCGCACCTTCACAGTGAAGACGGCGACCGGTGAGCGGCAACAAACCTGGCATTACCCGAGCCGCTCCGAGTGCATGGTCTGCCATAGCCGCGCCCAAAACTTCGTGTTGGGGCTCTGCGAACTTCAAATGAATAAAGAGCACGTTTACCCGGGCGGTCGCACCGATCACCAATTCCGCGTGCTCGAACACCTGGGCATGCTGCGGGTGGACTGGTATGGCGAAGTGCGGGGTTCCATCACGGATAGCACGAACTCACCGCAGCCCGGTCAGCGTGAACCGAGAAGCAGCAGACTGTTGCACCAGAACCCCGCGTCCTTCAAGAAACTCGTCGATCCCGACGATGCGAAACAAGACCTCGGTTTGCGAGCCCGATCGTGGCTCCACAGCAACTGCTCCTCGTGCCATCTCGAAGCTGGCGGTGGGAACGCCCAGTTCAACGCGGAGTTCGAAACACCGCTGGACAAGATGAAACTGCTTGGGGCGAAGCCCATCCATCAGACATTCGATCTGCCAGAAGCGCAGTTAATTGCACCCGGCCGGCCCGAGGGAAGCGTGCTGTTGCACCGCATGGGTTTGCGTGGTCCCGGCCAGATGCCGCCGCTCGCCACGACTCGCACCGACGATCCCGCTCTTCACCTGATGCGCGAGTGGATTCGGACACTGAAGAAGTGACGGGAAGCGTGAGCGAACGGCTTGCCCCCGAGCGTACACTTCCTTGAGGGAGAACAGGCACCCGTATCATCTGGGAGGCACACCAATGGCCGAATCTCACCATCCCAGCAACAACCAGCGCTCACCGTTCAACCTCGAAATGGCCGACACCTCGGTGCTCGATCCGGTGTGCGGGATGACCGTGGATCCGGCCACAGCGGCCGGCTCGGTGCCGCACGCCGGTACGACGTACTACTTCTGCAGTCGGCATTGTGTCGTGAAGTTCCAGAGCAACCCGGCTCGCTATCTCAGTGGGAACTCGGGCGATGCTGGCGAGGCGTGCTGTTCCACCGCAGAAGCGCCGATTGCGATTCCGGGAGCGCAATACACCTGCCCGATGCACCCGGAGATTGTGCAAGATGGCCCCGGGCCTTGCCCCAAGTGCGGCATGGCACTGGAACCCATGTTGCCACAAGCAGGAGTTCCGGAGGACGATTCCGAACTCCGCGACATGACGCGCCGATTCATCATCGCCGCCGTGCTGACGCTACCCGTATTCATCCTGGCGATGGCCCCGATGATCCCGGGTGTTCGGCTCCCTCATCGCTTGATGACAATGGCCAACACGCTGGGGTTCCTTCTGGCCACGCCGGTCGTCTTCTGGGTGGGCTGGCCGATCCTGATGCGAGCCTGGAATGCCACTCGCAATCGCACCGCGAACATGTTCACACTGATCGCGCTGGGGACTTTGGCTGCCTGGGGTTTTAGCGTGGTGGCCACCGTTGCCCCGGGATTGTTCCCCGCCGGATTCACCGATGCACACGGCAACATCCCGATCTACTTCGAGGCTGCTGCAGTCATTGTGACATTGGTGCTATTGGGGCAGGTGCTCGAACTCCGCGCTCGGAGGAACACGGGAGCCGCCATTCGTAGCCTGCTCCAGCTCGCACCCACCACAGCACGGCGTGTGAACGCCGACGGGAACGAAGCGGATGTACCGCTTGCCGATGTTCGGGTGGGTGATCGGCTCCGCGTTCGCCCTGGTGAGAAAGTACCGACGGATGGCACGGTATTCGACGGGAACAGCTCGCTCGATGAGTCGATGTTGACCGGTGAAGCGATGCCCGTGGTGAAGCAACCCGGCGATGCAGTCATTGGGGGGACTGTGAATGCGACTGGTTCGTTCCTGATGACCGCGACACAGGTTGGCCAGGAAACCATGCTGTCGCGGATTATCGCCCTGGTGAGTCAGGCTCAACGCAGCCGGGCACCGATCCAGAAGCTCGCCGATGTGGTAGCAGCGTGGTTCGTACCCGTTGTGGTGTCGATTGCACTGCTCACATTCGTGCTCTGGTTGCTCTTCGGCCCCAGTCCCTCGCTAGCGTTTGCATTAGTGAACGCGGTTGCTGTGCTCATCATCGCTTGCCCCTGTGCGCTCGGGTTGGCCACACCGATGTCCGTCACCGTGGGGATTGGTCGCGGGGCCACCGAGGGGATTCTGATTCGCTCGGCCGACGTGCTTGAGCAGATGGAACAGGTCGATACCGTGGTCGTCGATAAGACCGGCACGCTGACGGAAGGGAAGCCGCGACTCACAGCGGTGGTGCCGAACAGTGGACATTCCGAGAACGAATTGCTTCGCCTCGCAGCGGCTTTGGAGCAGGGGAGCGAGCACCCGATTGGTGCGGCGATTATTGCCAGTGCTGTCGAGAACGGTGTGGCCCTGCCGGTCGTCGCCGAGTTCGAGTCGGTTCCCGGGAAAGGGATTCGTGGCCGCATCGAAGGCAGGCTTGTTGCTCTTGGGAACCTCGCGATGTTGGAGGCTGTGGGTGTCCGTGATTCGAACGCTGTGACCGAACGAGCAGAGACACTTCGCCGCGATGGCCAAACCGTGGTGTTTCTTGCTCTCGATGGAACTCTTGCCGGTCTGTTGGGGGTGGCCGATCCGATCAAGGCCACGACTGCGGCGGCCGTGCAGGAGCTTCAGGCAGCCGGCGTGCATCTGGTGATGCTGACGGGCGACGATCGCATCACTGCGGAGGCGGTCGCCCGGAAACTGGGGATTCAAGAGGTGATTGCGGGTGCGCTACCAGAGCAGAAGGTGGAAGTTGTACGGCGATTGCAGTCCGAGGGGCGCACGGTCGCCATGGCTGGCGATGGGGTGAATGATGCGCCGGCGCTGGCTGCGGCTAACGTGGGTATTGCCATGGGAACGGGAACCGATGTGGCCATGGAATCCGCGGGCGTGACACTCGTGAAAGGCGATCTGCGAGGCGTAGCCCGGGCTCGCAACCTCAGCCAGGCCACCATGCGGAATGTCCGGCAGAATTTGGCCTTTGCGTTCGGCTATAACTTGCTGGGCGTGCCGCTGGCGGCTGGCGTTCTGTACCCGTTCTTTGGCTGGCTGCTGAACCCGATGTTCGCGGCTGCAGCGATATGAGTTTCAGTTCCGTCTCGGTGATTCTGAACGCACTGCGGTTGCGCACGGCCAAGATGTAACGCAATACCCTGGAGAACGCGGATGTCGATGATGCCCCAGTTCCTGCTCCCCATGCGGATTCCGGAATCGGATATCGATCGCCTGGGTCATGTGAACAACGTGGCGTTTCTCCGGTACGTTCAAGATGTTGCCGTCGCGCACTGGTCGGCTATTGCTCCACACGAATTGCAACAGCAGTACATTTGGGTTGTGCGCCGTCATGAGCTGGAATATCTGCGGCCCGGCCTGCCCGACGATGAGTTGGTGCTGCAGACCTGGGTGGGCGAACCATCGGGCGCGACCTGGGAACGCTTTACACACATTGTCCGGGCCGGCGATCAAGAAATTCTCGTGAAAGCACGAACGGTGTGGGTGCTGATCGATGCCACGACAGGTAGGCCACGGCGGGTCGATCCCCAACTGGTGGCTCATTTCTCGCAAAAGCAGCAGAATTAAGCAGGTGGTTCCACAAAGATCCGAAGTGTTCCCGCCGGGAAGCCGATGATGGACGCAATGAGTCTCGTGCCGCCGCGCGATCCGAACGGGTTCGGGAAGCAATGACTTCAGCCCTGCAAGGCCCCGATCTGAGTGAGTTGCCCGTGGAGTTGGTGAACCCCACGGTCCGGCGTGGTCGCTTTCGGGCCGTGCTGTTCGACTTCGACGGAACGCTCTCGCTGATCCGGGAAGGGTGGCCCCGCGTGATGGTGGGCATGATGGTGGAACGGTTGCGCGAACAGAACCTCATCGCCGAGCCCCAACCCGAGTTGTGGCAAACGATCGACCGCCTGGTGATGGCTCAGAATGGTGCGCCGACGATTCGCCAGATGGAAGTGTTCGCCGAGGAGTTGCAACGCCGTGGTGGCAAACCCGCGGACAACTGGGTTTACCTGCGCGATTACCTCGATCGCCTCATGAGCGTGGTCGGTGCTCGCTGGCAGAACCTGGAACAGGACCGCACACAAGCGAAAGCCTGGGTGGTACCCGAGGCGCACGCGATCCTTCGCAATCTCCAGGCTCGTGGTGTGCCGCTCTTTCTCGCCAGTGGCACCGAGTACGATCACGTTGCTCGGGAAGCACATCTCCTGAACGTGGTGGAGTTCTTCCCCGCAGGACTGAACGCACCGAAGAATAACGATCCGCGCTTCAGTAAGGCGCAGGTGATCCGCAAGATTCTGGACGAACTGCAAATTCCGGGAGACGAATTGCTCGGCTTTGGGGATGGTGTCGTAGAAACGAGCGAAGTGAAACGAGTCGGTGGCGTGGCGATTGGTGTGGCAAGTTCCGAACACGGCACACCGCTTGGAACAGTGAATCGCGAGAAGCGAGCTCGCCTGATTGCTGCAGGGGCCGACGTGATCGTTCCGGATTACGTGAACCAGGAACCCCTGCTCCGTTGGCTCCTGGAGTGATGACGAATGATCTCGTTTCTAAAGGCTTCGATTCATGATCGGTGCCAACGATTTCAGTCGGGTCATCAACTGTTGGAGCCCCGCAAAGTCGAGCGACTGCGCACCGTCGGACATGGCTTTATCGGGTTCCGGGTGCGCTTCGATCAGGATTCCATCGGCACCCGCAGCCATCGCAGCCAGTGCCATGGCGGGAACGTACGCTCGCTTGCCGGTTCCGTGGCTGGGATCGACGAAGACTGGCAAGTGCGAGAGTGCCTTGGCGGGCGGAATCACCGAGAGATCGAGCGTATTACGGCTGTGGTCGGAAAAGGTGCGCACGCCCCGCTCGCAGAGAATCACATCGTAGTTGCCACCCGCCATCACGTATTCGGCGGCCATTAACCAGTCTTCGAGCGTCGCGCTCATCCCGCGTTTCAGTAGCACCGGTTTGCGACACTTTCCGACACGCTTCAATAACGAGAAGTTTTGCATGTTTCGCGTGCCGATCTGAATGATATCGGCGGCTTCTTCCACGGCTGCTGCGTGTTCCGTGTCCATGACCTCGGTTACAATCCCGATACCGGTTTTCTCGCGAGCCCGGCGGAGGATCTTGAGGCCGTCGATCCCCATGCCCTGGAATGCATATGGGCTCGTGCGAGGTTTGAACGCGCCAGCGCGAAGGAACTTGATACCGCTCGTGACCAGGAACTCGGCCGTTCGCAGGATCATCGCCTCGTTTTCGACGGAGCAAGGGCCGGCGATCACGGTGAATTGGCCGGTACCAATGGAGCCCTGCGGGAAAGAAATGACCGTGTCGTCGCGTTTCATCTCGCGGCTGGCCAGTTTGTACGGCTTGGTCACGCGGATGGCTTCCTCGACACCCGGCAGCACTTCGAACAGCGACTTATCGACGGCACCCGTGTTGCCGGTCAAGCCGATGGCGGTGCGGGTCGCGCCGGGTAGCACATGTGGTGTGAGCCCCTGGGCCATGATCACCTCGACGACTCGGGCCACTTCCGAGTCCGCTGCGTGGGACTGCATCACGATGAGCATGGGGAACCTCACAAGCGGAGCGGTACGGACCGATCACACAACCGCGTCCAGTGTGTATTATCTGACTACGGCCTTCTGTCTTCCGCCTTTTCTCCGTGGGCTGGTATTATACGACACTTGCAACGATTCCCTACGAGGGTCCCATGCACTCTCCGAACGAAGACCACTTAACCCGAACGTACGCCGAACTGGGTGAACCCGATGCACTGTTTCGGGTCAGCAATGGTCGCCTGCTCACCAAACTGGCCGTCGGGTTGCTGCTGCTGTTGGGCGGTGTCGTGGGCAACTATTATTGGTGGGTGCACGGCCCCGGGACGTTCGATCACTTTACGCTGATCATTCTGGTGTTCATCCCCCTGTCTGGTGCCACGCTTTTGTGGCACATGTACCGTCAGCGTGGGCTGGTCGTGCTGATCTATCCCACCGGGTTCCTCCGGATTCGCCACTCCGAGATCGATTCCTTCCCCTGGCGCGATGTGGATCAAGTTCGCTTCCGGGTACAGCGTGCCGCCGTGGCGAATCTGGAGCGCGATCAAAATGGTGAACTGACTGCTTCCTGGTTGCCTGCCGAGGTTCCCAAATTACAGTTATGGAATGCCGGACTCACGGTGAATCGTACGGATGGTGTTGAAGCGAACTTTGGCCCGGCTCTCACGAAGTACGATCAGTTGGCCCAGATCATCCAACTCCATTCGTTCCGATACCTTTGGCCATTGGTCTGGAAGAGTTTCCGTGCGGGCAACCCGGTTCCATTCGGCCCATTGGACCTTAGCCTTGAAGGGATTCGCCATGCGGGCAAATTCTTGAGTTGGGCTAACGTGAAAGAGCTGACGATTTCTCAGGGGAAGCTCAGCATCAAGCAAACGGGGCGCTGGCTCCCGTGGGCGTTGTTGGATATCAACAGCATCCCGAATCCGCACATCTTGTTCGCACTGGTGACCGAGGCGTTGCGAACGTACACCGCTCCCGTACGCCAACCGAAATCC